>NZ_SSXB01000141.1:0-4924 GCF_021698995.1 Blastococcus sp. KM273129
ACACGGGTGCCTCCGGGGAGGTGCGGTGCGGGGCGCCCCGCACCGCACCTCCCCGGAGGCACCCGTGTCACGCAGCACCCCCGTCCCCACCGGCCCGGCCGCCGACGCCCGCACCGCGCTGCCCGAGGGCGAGGCCGCGGCGTTCGACCGGCTGGCCCACGCCGTCCTCGCCTCGCCGTCCGCCCCGCTGGGCGCCCTGCTGCGGGCGCAGCTGCCCGGGACGGCCGGCGTCCGCTGGCTCCGCCAGGAGGGCCTGCCACCCACGACCCGGCCGGCGGAGCTGACCGCCGAGCGGTGGCTGTCGCTGTTCCGCTGCTGGCAGTCCGTGGCCCCGGCACCCGGGGCCACCGGCGCGGGCCACCACCGGTCCGGTGGCCGACCGTCGACCCACGGCCACGCGCCGGGGGCCGTCGCCATCCCCCGCTGGGGGAGCTGAGGTCCCGGCCGGGCGCGCACCGCCGGCCGGCGGCCCTACCCGTCGGGCGGGGCCGCGGGCGGGCGGTGACGACGCGCCCGGCCACGGCCTGGCGCCGCCTCACCACGGCCCCCACTTCGGGGGAAGGCGAGGGTTCGCGCTCCTCCGGAACGGGCACGGGGGCGCCACGACCGGTGAGCAGCGCCGGCGCGGGGAGGCGGTGACCGGTGGGGATCTGGCAGGCCGCGCGACCGCCGCGACCGTTCCCCGAGGTGTGGTGCCAGGAGCTGAGCTCCCTGGCCGAGCTCGCCGCGCTGCGCGCCCGCCTCCGCCGGTCCACCACCGGCAGCCGGACCGTCGCCGCTCCCGAGCGCGACCACTGGTCCGAGCGGCTGGTGCTGATCGCCGACGAGCTCACCTCCAACGCGCTGCGCCACGGCGGGGCCCCCGTCGCGGCGGTCCTCGGCCGGGACGGCGACCGGTGGCTGATCGCCGTCCGGGACTCCGCGGTCGACGTCCCGCCCGCGCCGGCCCAGGGACGCGATCCCGGCCTGGGTGGCTTCGGGCTCTACCTCGTGGCCGACCTGTCGACGGCGCACGGCTGGTTCACCGAGCCGGGGGTCAAGACCGCCTGGGCAGTGGTGGACGGCGGGGCCTGAGCGCCCCGCCCCCGACCGGGCGAACCCCTGGCCCGGTGCCTGTGACCCGCGGGTAACGTGCGACACATGTCGCTCGCCGAGCAGTTGGACACGGTCACCGGCTCCGCCGCGGGGACGGTCGACCGGCACGCCACCACGGAGACCTTCGAGTCCACCGCACCGGCCGGCGGTGCCGTCGTCGGGGTCTTCCCCGTGCACGACGAGGCCGCCGTCGGGAAGACCGTCGCCCGCGCCCGCGTCGCCGCGCAGCAGTGGGCGGCGCTGGGCTTCGACGGCCGCAAGCAGCGGCTCTCGGCCTACCGCGGCTACCTCGCCCGCCGCATGCACGAGCTCGCCGACCTCGTGCACCGCGAGAACGGCAAGCCGCACGCCGACGCCATCCTCGAGATCACCCTGGCCGTCGACCACCTGGCCTGGGCCGCCGGTCACGCGCGCAAGGCGCTCGGGCCCCGTCGGGTCAGCCCCGGCCTGCTCGCGGCCAACCACGCGGCCTACCTGGAGTACCAGCCGCTGGGCGTCATCGGCGTCATCGGCCCGTGGAACTACCCGGTGTTCACGCCGATGGGCTCGATCGCCTACGCGCTGGCCGCCGGCAACGCCGTCGTCTTCAAGCCCTCCGAGCACACGCCCGCCGTCGGCGCGTGGCTGGCCGCCGCCTGGCGGGCCGCCGTCCCCGACAGCGCCGACGCCTTCCAGGTCGTCACCGGCTACGGCGCCACCGGCGCGGCGCTGTGCCGCGTCCCGGTCGACAAGCTGGCGTTCACCGGGTCGGCCGCGACCGGCAAGAAGGTGATGGCCGCCTGCGCCGAGACGCTGACGCCGGTCCTGATGGAGCTCGGCGGCAAGGACGCGATGATCGTCGACGACGACGCCGACGTTGCGGCCGCCGCCGACGCCGCCGTGTGGGGCGCGATGAGCAACGGGGGCCAGACCTGCATCGGCATCGAGCGGGTGTACGCCACGGAGGCGGTCTACGACCGCTTCGTCGAGGCCGTCACCACGCAGGTGCGCAGCCTGCGACCCGGTGCGGACGGCGAGGCGACCTACGGCCCGATGACCATGGCCTCGCAGATGGAGGTGGTGCGCCGGCACGTCGCCGACGCGGAGGCCGCGGGCGCCCGGGTGGTCACCGGTGGCCCCTCCGCCGACGCGTTCCCCGCCGGGGGGTACGTCCCGCCCACCGTGCTGCTCGACGTGCCCGAGGACTCCCCCGCCATCAAGGAGGAGACCTTCGGTCCCACGCTGACGATCACCCGGGTGCGCGACGCCGAGGAAGCGCTGCGGCGCGCCAACGACACCACCTACGGGCTGGCCGGCGCGATCTTCTCCGCGTCCAAGGAGAAGGCCATGGACCTGGCCCGCCGGATGCGCAGCGGCATGACCTCGATCAACTCGGTGCTCACCTTCGCCTCGGTGCCGGCGCTGCCCTTCGGCGGGGTGGGCGACTCCGGGTTCGGCCGCATCCACGGCGAGGACGGGCTCAAGGAGTTCACCCGCGCCAAGGCCATCACCCGCCAGCGCGTACCGCTGCCGGTGAACCTGATGAGCTTCGGGCGCCCGGCCAACGCCGCCGACGCGCTGGCCCGGGTCATGGGCATGGTCCACGGGCGGCACCGCTGATGGGCGCGTACGCGCAGGACCCGGCGCTCGTGGGCACGGAGGAGTTCGACGTCGTCGTCGTCGGCGCCGGCTCGGCCGGCAGCGCGCTGGCCGGGCGCCTCAGCGAGGACCCGACGCTCCGGGTGCTGGTGCTGGAGGCCGGCGGCCCCGACTCGGTGCTCGAGGTCAAGATCCCCGCCGGGCTCTACAAGGTGTGGCGCACCCGGCACGACTGGAACTACACGACCGACGAGCAGCCGGGCCTGGGCGGCCGGAAGCTCTTCTGGCCGCGGGGCAAGCTGCTCGGCGGCTCCTCGTCGATCAACGCGATGATCTACGTCCGCGGGGCACGCGCCGACTACGACGAGTGGGCGCAGCTCACCGGGGACGACGCCTGGTCCTACGACTCCGTGCTGCCGCTGTTCAAGCGGATGGAGGACAACGCCCGCGGCGCCGACGCCTGGCACGGGGTGGGCGGGCCGCTGCGCGTGGAGGACCTGCGCTCGCCGCACCCGTGGACCACGGCCGTGGTCGAGTCGGCGGTCGCCGCCGGCTACCCGCGCAACCCCGACTTCAACGGCGCCGCCCAGGAGGGCGTCGGCCCGTTCCAGGTGACGCAGCGGCGCGGGCGCCGCTGGTCGGCCGCCGACGCCTACCTGCACCCGGCCGCGGGCCGGCCGAACCTGACCGTGCGGACCGGGGCGCTGACCACCCGGGTGCTCGTCGAGGGTGGCCGGGCCACCGGCGTGGAGTACCGCTGCGGCGGCGAGCTGCGCACGGTGCGCGCCACCCGCGAGGTGGTGCTCTCCGGCGGCGCGGTCAACTCCCCCCAGCTGCTCATGCTCTCGGGCATCGGCCCGGCCGACCACCTGCGCGAGGTCGGCGTCGACGTGGTGCACGACCTCCCGGGAGTGGGCGCCGGCCTGCAGGACCACCCGCTGGTGCCGGTGATCTGGGCCGCCCGTTCCGGGAAGTCGCTGCGGCTGGCCGAGACCCCGCTCAACCTGGCCAGGTGGAAGGTGACCGGCCGCGGCCCGCTGACCTCCAACCTCGCCGAGGCGGGCCTCTTCACCCGCTCCGCCCCCGAGCTCCCGGAACCGGACCTGCAGATGCACTTCCTGCCGGTGAAGTTCTGGAAGCAGGCGGAGGTCGACCCGGACGCCGAGGCGTTCACCTCCGCGGTCGTGCTGGTGCACGTCCACTCGCGGGGCTCGGTGCGGCTGCGCTCGGCCGACCCGACGTGGGCGCCCGCCATCGACGCCGGCTACCTCACCGACGAGCGCGACCTCGACGCGCTGGTCAGCGGGGTGGAGCAGGCCCGGGAGATCGCGGGGGTCGGCCCGCTCGCCGCCGTGCTCGGCGAGGAGTGGTCCCCGGGGCGCGGCGTGCAGGGCCGCGACGCGCTGCGGCAGAAGGTCCGCGACACCCTGGAGTCGCTGTACCACCCGGTGTCCTCGTGCCGGATGGGCACCGACGAGCAGGCCGTCGTCGACCCGCAACTGCGGGTGCGCGGGATCGAGGGGCTGCGGGTGGCCGATGCGTCGGTGATGCCGACGCTGGTCCGCGGCAACACCAACGCACCGACGATCATGATCGCCGAGCGGGCCGCGGACCTGGTCCTCGGCCGCACGCCCGCGGCGCAGGTCGCCGCCACCGGTTGACGCGCTCCGGCGCTGGGATCAGGGCACCGGATCGTGGCGTGTCCTCCCTCGCGGTCTGCGGTGAGGGAGGACACGCCAGGGTCAGGGAGGAGCTCGCCCGACCTCGGCACGACGGCGTCGACCGGACAGCACGTGCACGCCGCGATCGGGGGCCCGCCGCTCACCCCCTGGGCGCCGCCCGCGGTCGGGCACCTCACCCGATGTGACCCGTCCCTCCCGGGCGGTGGGACCACACCGGGGCCGCGTCTGGTTGAGTGGGGTGTACCGGCGCCGCCCTCGCTCATCCGGAGCGGCAGGAATCGACGTCGGGCCCAGGCTGCGCCACCGAGGCGCGCCAGGCTGACCGACGTCTCGCCGACGATGCGAGCCCGCCCTGCCCGCGTGCAGGTGCGCCGCTCGTCCGTGCCGGGGTGCTGGAGCAGCCACTCGAGCTCCGAGGAACCGATGACTTCGCAGAACGCCACCCCGTCCACCCCCGCCGCCGACGGGCGCCCGCGCCGGCGCCGTGGCGGCCGTCGGCGGCGGGGGTGGACGGGGTGGCGTTCTGCGAAGTCATCGGTTCCTCGGAGCTCGAGTGGCTGCTCCAGCAC
>NZ_SSXB01000142.1:0-4335 GCF_021698995.1 Blastococcus sp. KM273129
GACCGGTACTGCTCCGCTCCACCCGCACCACCCGCCACACGACCCCCGGCCGGCACGGGGCACCCTGACCGGGCGCCGCGGGTGCCCCGTGCCGGCCGGGGGTCGTGTGGCGGGTGGTGCGGGTGGAGCGGAGCAGTACCGGTCAGGGGCTCATCCGGTCGGCGGGTGACGATGTGCGCTGGGTGGGAGTTCCAGGAGCTGGTGTCCCCACTCAGCGCACATCGTCCGCCCGGCCGCCTGTCGCACCTGCGGCTCGCCCGGTGGTGGATGGGCGTCGACGGCTCGCATCAACCGGTCGGCAGCCGCCCTCCACCTCCGCCGGCGACGCCGGGCGGGTGCGGAGGGGGACTCGGTCGAGTCTCACTGCGTGACGTACTCCGTGTAGTAGATGCCCATGACCGTCTGGACACCGTCGACGGTGTAGGCCTCGATGATCTTCTGCTCCAGCGACTCCTTCAGCGCCTCCCGGGCGTTGGTGACGTCGGCCGGGTTGGCCTGCGAGAAGGTGGAGATGATCGCGTCGTAGGCCTTGGCGCCGTCGACACCGCCCGCGCCGTGGCCGCCGCCGGCGGCCTCGACGGTGTAGTCCAGGGTGATCCCGATCTTCAGGTAGCCACCACCGGCGAGGTTCACCGCGATGGGCTCCAGCGCGGTGTAGCCGCCGTGCTCGGGTGCTGCGGCCTCCGCCTCGCCGGAGCCGGCGAAGAGGAAGAAGTAGGCGGCACCGGCGCCGGCGAGCAGCACCAGGGCCAGCGCCAGGAGGAGCTTGCCCTTGCCGCCCTTGCCCTCGGTCTCCTCGCCGTCGGCGGGCGCGGTCTTGTCCTTGCTCATTCGGTCACTCCTCGGTGGGCGGCGTCGAGGCCGGGCAGGAGGGCGTTGGCCTCCGCCGACGCGGTGGACAGGACGACGACGTCGACCCGTCTGTTGACGGTGAGTGCGGAGGGGTCGGACTCGGGCACCAGCGGCCGGGTCGAGGAGTAGCCGACGGCCGACAGGCGCGGCTGCGGGATCCCCTCCGTGGCCAGGTACCGGACGACCGTGGTCGCGCGGGTGGCCGAGAGCTCCCAGTTCGACGGCCACGGGCCGCCGGCGGTGACCGGGAGGTGGTTGGCGTGGCCCTCCACCCCGAGCTGGTTGGGCAGCTCGCCGAGGGTGGGCGCGACGGCGCTGAGGATCGCCCGCCCCTCGGGTCGGAGGACGGCCTCCTCGGCGTCGAAGAGCACCTGGTCGGCCACGATGTGCACGACCAGGCCGCGCTCGTCGATCTCGAAGCGGGCGGCGCCGGCGTACCCCGCCGCGGTGAGCGCCGCGTCGATCCGGTCGCGGGCCCGGGCCAGGTCGTCGTAGGCGGCCTGCGCCTCGCCGGCGATGCGCTCGGCCCGCTCCGCCGCGGCCTGCGCGGCGGCCTTGTCGAGCTCGGCCTGCGCGACGGTCGGGTCCGACGGGATGGCGGAGGCGATGTCGACCACGCCGGGCAGCCCGTCGAGGACGGCCCCCTCCGGCGTCGGGCCCGGCTGGACGGTGATGGGCCCGCCGAAGCTCTCGGCCATGCCCTTGGCCAGGGCCGCGAACTTCTGCTCGTCCACCTTGCTCATCGCGAAGAGGACCACGAACAGCACGAACAGCAGGGTCATCATGTCGAAGCCCGACACCAGCCACCGCTCGTGGTTCTCGTGCTCCTCGTGCTCCTCGTGCTTCTTGCCGCGGCGGCGGCCGTGACCGCTGCTCACGGGGTCACGCCGCTTCCTTGGCCACCGAGCCCGGCGGCACGAGCGAGGTCAGCTTGAGCCGGACGGCGCGCGGGCTCGTGCCGGCCTGGATCTCGGCGATGCCCTCGACGAGCAGCTCCATCTGCGCGGCCTGCAGCTCGCTGACCCGGAGGATCTTGGCGCCCATGGGGAGGAACCAGAAGTTGGCGGCCATGACGCCCCAGAGCGTGGCGATGAACGCCGCGGCGACCATGGGACCGAGCGTCTCGGGGTTGTTGAGGTTCCCCATGACGTTCATCAGGCCGACGATGCAGCCCAGGATGCCGATGGTCGGCGCGTAGCCGCCCATGTTGTTCATGAACTTGGCGGCGACCTTGTCCTCGGCCTTCTTGGCCGCGATCTCGCTCTCGAGGACGGCACGCAGCTCCTCGGGGTCGGTGCCGTCGATGCCCATCTGCAGCCCGCGCTTGAGGAACGGGTCCTCGATCTGCTTGACCTGGGCCTCCAGCGCGAGCAGGCCCTCCTTGCGGGCCTTCTCCGCGAGGCTGACCAGGGTCTGGATCTGGTCGGTCGGCGGCGGCACCTTCGCCGGCATCACGGCCATCTTGAACCAGCTGCCGACCTTCTTCAGGTCGTCCATCGTCTGGCTGGCCGCCGCCGCGCCGAAGGTGGCGATGACCACCAGGACGATCGCCGGCAGGAAGATCAGCGATGTCGGGTCGGCGCCTTCGAGGATCATGAAGACGACCAGGGCGATGATGGAGATGGCGAACCCGATCAGGGTGGCCGGATCCACGGGTCAGCGCTCCTCTCGGGTCGGGAAGGGGACGACGGACGAGTCGCCCACCGGCTGCCCGGGGACCTGCGGGCGGTAGGTGCCGCGGTCCATCTCGTAGGAGAGGGCGAGGATGCCGGCGCGGTACTCGCGGATCTCCTGCAGCACCTCGGACACGCTCTCGCGCACCACGTACTTCGTGCCGTCCACCAGGAAGGCGACCGTGTCGGGGTGGGCCTCGACCTTCTCGATCAGGTCGGGGTTGAGCGCGAACTCGTCGCCGTTCAGGCGCGTCACTCGGATCACGGGTGGGTCCTCTTGCTCGGGGTGCCGGTGTACCGGGCGGGAACGGCACCTCTGTCATCGGCCCCGGTCGGGGCCTCCTTGAGCCGAAGGTGCTGGCGGGGGGCGTGTGACGGACGGCCCGGTCACCCTTCCGGGTGACCGGGCCGCCGGTGGTCGGGCTGCGCCGGGATGGCAGCGGAAGGACCCGCCTGCCCCCCACCGCCCGCACGCTCGCGGCGGGCCCCTGCAGGCGGGCCGATGCTCAGCGCTTGAGGTTCACCAGGTCCTGGAGGATCTCGTCGGACGCGGTGATCACGCGGCTGTTGGCCTGGAAGCCGCGCTGGGCGACGATCAGGCTGGTGAACTCCTCGGAGAGGTCGACGTTGGACATCTCCAGGGCACCGGAGACCAGCTGCCCGCGCCCTCCGGCACCGGCGACGCCGATCATCGCCACGCCGGAGTTGTCGCCCACGCGGAACGAGGAGTTGCCGGCCTTCTCCAGCCCGCTGGGGTTGTTGAAGGCGGCCATGGCCAGCTGCCCGAGCGGCTGGCGCAGGCCGTTGGAGTAGACGCCGGTGATGGTGCCGTCGTTGGAGAGCGAGAACGACTGCAGCGAGCCCAGGGCGTAGCCGTCCTGCTCCGGGGCGGTGACCTCGCTGGAGCCGGCGAACTGGGTGATCGAGCCGCCGCCCAGGGCGACCGACACCGGCCCGGCCCAGCTGGCGCCGCCGGGCAGGAAGGAGATGTCGCCGGCCGGTGCGGTCATCACGCCGTTCACGTCGAACTCGACGGTCATGGCCTCGACCGGGGCGCCGCCCCCGTCGACCATGGGGGTTCCGTCCGCTGCGCTGAACTGCTTGGCGTCGCCCGCTGCGTCCCGCACGACGAGGCTCCACGTGTTGTCGGCGGTCTTGGTGAACGTGTAGGTCATCGGCTGCCCGACGCCCTGCGCGTCGTACATCGTCGTCGGGGTCTGCACGATCGCGCCCACCGGCGACGCGGCGTTGAGGTTGCCCTCGAGCTGGCCGGCGGTGGTGGCGCGCGGGTTGACGATCTGGCCGTAGGGCACGGACAGGGGGCCGATCGGGCCGTTCGGGTTGATGGTGCCGTCGGCCTCGGCGATCCAGCCCTGCAGGATGCTGCCGTCGGGGGTGACCAGCCGGCCGGTGGCGTCGAAGTCGAACGAGCCGGCCCGGGTGTACAGCTGCTCCCCGCCGGGCCCGCTGGTGACGAAGAAGCCGTCGCCC
This sequence comes from Blastococcus sp. KM273129, assembly GCF_021698995.1. Lineage (NCBI taxonomy): Bacteria > Bacillati > Actinomycetota > Actinomycetes > Geodermatophilales > Geodermatophilaceae > Blastococcus > Blastococcus sp. KM273129. Next base: position 4,017 of record NZ_SSXB01000142.1, read on the forward strand.
TCGATCATGAAGTCGGTCGAGCGGCCGGTCGACTGGGCGGCCCCGTTGGTCCAGTTGGTGGTGACCGCTGCGAGCTTCACGCCCAGGCCGATCTGCGCGGGGTTCGTGCCGCCGCGGTCCTCGGCGGGGGCGCCGCCGGCGCGCACGATCTGCGAGAGCGTGTCCTGGAAGACGGTGGAGCTGCTCTTGAAGCCGACGGTGTTGACGTTGGCGATGTTGTTGCCGGTGACGTCCATCTTGGTCTGGTGGGCACGCAGACCGGAGATGGCGGAGAACATGGAGCGGAGCATCGGGGTCTCCTCCGGGTGGGGGGCGGGGC
>NZ_SSXB01000143.1:0-3853 GCF_021698995.1 Blastococcus sp. KM273129
CCGGAGGAAGCACCCCGTGACCGACCCGACCGCCCCCGCCCCGCACACCCGGCTCTGGGGCGGGCGCTTCGGTGGTGGCCCGTCCCCGGCGATGGCCGCGCTGTCCAAGTCGACCCACTTCGACTGGAAGCTCGCCCCCTTCGACCTGGCCGGCTCCCGGGCGCACGCCCGCGTGCTGCACCGCGCCGGGCTGCTCGCCGACGACGAGCTCGACCTGATGCTCGGCGCGCTGCGCGAGCTGTCCGACGAGGTGGCCGCCGGCACGTTCGTCGCGGTCGAGTCCGACGAGGACGTGCACGAGGCCCTCGAGCGCGGGCTCACCGAGAAGCTGGGGGCGCTGGGCGGCAAGCTGCGCGCGGGCCGCAGCCGCAACGACCAGATCGCCACCGACCTGCGGCTCTACCTGCGGCACACCGTGCGGGCGCTGGTCGGCGAGCTGTCCTCGCTGGAGTACGCGCTGGTCGGCCTCGCCGAGCGGTACCAGGACGTCGCCGCGCCCGGCATGACGCACCTGCAGCACGCCCAGCCGGTGCTCTTCGCCCACCAGCTGCTGGCCCACGCGCACGCCTTCGCCCGCGACGTCGACCGGCTGCGGGACTGGGACCGGCGGGCAGCCGTGAGCCCCTACGGCTCCGGCGCGCTGGCCGGCTCCTCGCTGCCGCTGGACCCCGACGCCGTCGCCGCCGAGCTCGGCTTCGACCGCGCCTCGGACAACTCGATCGACGGGGTGAGCGACCGCGACTTCGCCGCCGAGTTCTGCTTCGCCGCCGCGCTGATCGGCGTGCACCTCTCCCGGCTCGGGGAGGAGGTCGTGCTCTGGACGTCGACCGAGTTCGGCTGGGCCCGCCTGGACGACGCCTGGGCCACCGGGTCGTCGATCATGCCGCAGAAGAAGAACCCCGACATCGCCGAGCTGGCCCGGGGCAAGTCGGGTCGTTTCGTCGGCAACCTGACCGGCCTGCTCACCATGCTGAAGGGGCTGCCGCTGGCCTACGACCGGGACCTGCAGGAGGACAAGGAGCCGGTCTTCGACTCCATGGAGCAGCTGCTGCTGCTCCTGCCGGCGGTCACCGGGATGGTCGCGACGCTGACCCTGCGGCCCGAGGTGCTGGAGGCAGCCGCGCCGCAGGGCTTCGCGCTGGCCACCGACGTCGCGGAGTGGCTCGTCCGCCAGGGGGTGCCCTTCCGGTCGGCGCACGAGATCTCCGGCGCGATGGTGGCCTACTGCGAGGAGGCGGGGCTCGAGCTCGACCAGCTGGACGACGAGCAGCTGGCCGGCATCGACGAGCGGCTCACCCCCGACGTGCGGTCGGTGCTGTCGGTGCCGGGCGCGCTGGCCGCGCGGTCGGCCCGCGGTGGGACGGCGCCCGAGCGCGTCGCCGGGCAGCTGGTCCAGCTCGCCGAGGCGGCGCGGCAGCACGCGGAGTGGGCGGTGTCCTCGCCCGTGGCGGCGGCCCTCTGAGCGCGCCGGTGCACGGGCCGGGGCCGCTGGTCCGGGCCCAGGAGCTGCTGGGGCCGGTCGACGAGGTCGCGTCGTCGCTGCTGGGCTGCTGGGTCGTGACCGACCGCCCGGAGGGCACCGTCGCGCTGCGGCTGACCGAGGTCGAGGCCTACTCCGGGTCGGGGGTGGACGCCGCCGCGCACTCCCACCGCGGTCCCACGCCGCGGGCGGCGATCATGTTCGGCCCGCCCGGGCGGCTGTACGTGTACTTCTCCTACGGGGTGCACTGGTGCGCCAACGTCGTCGTCGGCCACGAGGGCGAGGGCTCGGCGGTCCTGCTCCGGGCCGGTGATGTCGTGGCGGGGGAGGAGCTGGCCCGGTCCCGCCGTCCGGCGGCGCGCACCGCGCGCGACCTGGCCGGCGGGCCTGCCCGGCTGACCCAGGCCCTCGCCATCGGGCGCCCCGACCTCGGCACCGACCTGCTCGACGGCTCCTCCCCGGTGCGGCTGCACCGGGGAGCTCCGCCGGCCGGTGTGTCGGCCGGGCCCCGGGTCGGGATCAGCGTGGCCACCGACCTCCCCTGGCGGTTCTGGGAGACCGGGGCCGCGTCGGTGAGCGCCTTCCGCCCGGGCGGCCGACCGCGCCGCGGCCGGGGCGGGCAGGATGGTGCCCCGTGACCGACGTGATCGACGAGCTGCACCGCCGCGGGCTGATCGCCCAGAGCACCGACGAGGCCGCACTGCGGGCCCACCTCGCCGAGGGGCCGGTCACCTACTACGCGGGCTTCGACCCGACGGCGCAGAGCCTGCACGTCGGGCACCTGCTCCAGTTCATGGTGCTGCGGGCGCTGCAGCGGGCCGGGCACCAGCCCGTCGTCCTCGTCGGCGGGGCGACCGGGCTGATCGGCGACCCGCGCCCGTCGGCCGAGCGCCAGCTCAACGACCGCGACACCGTGGCGACCTGGGTGCAGCGCATCCGCGAGCAGGTCGCGCCCTTCCTGGAGGTGCCGGCCGAGGCGGACGGCACGCGCGCCCCGGTCTACGTCGACAACCTGGACTGGACGGCGCCGGTCTCGGCGATCGACTTCCTCCGCGAGCTGGGCAAGCACTTCCGGGTCAGCCAGATGCTGGCCAAGGAGGCGGTGTCCGCCCGCCTGAACTCGGAGGCGGGCATCAGCTACACGGAGTTCAGCTACCAGATCCTGCAGGCCAACGACTTCCGCGAGCTGCACCGCCGGCACGGGGTCACGCTGCAGACCGGAGGCTCCGACCAGTGGGGCAACCTGACCGCCGGCATCGACCTGGTCCGCCGCACCGAGGGTGCGCGGGTGCACGCGCTCTCGACGCCGCTGGTCACGAAGTCCGACGGGACCAAGTTCGGGAAGTCCGAGGGCGGGGCCGTCTGGCTGGACCCGGCGCTGACGTCGCCGTACGCCTTCTTCCAGTTCTGGCTCAACGCCGACGACGCCGACGCCCGGGCGTGGTTGCCGCTCTACTCCGAGCGCCCGGCCGAGGAGGTGTCGGCGCTGGTGACCGAGAGCCTCGAGCGGCCGGCCGCCCGGACGGCGCAGCGCGCACTGGCCGAGGAGCTCACCCTGCTGGTGCACGGGCCCGAGCAGCTCCGCCAGGCCGAGGCGGCCGGCCGCGCGCTCTTCGGCCGCGAGGACCTGCGCTCCCTGGACGGGGCGACCCTCGGCGCGGCGCTGCAGGAGGCCGGCAGCATCACCGTCGACGGCGAGCTGCCCACGGTGGCCCAGCTGCTGCAGCAGACCGGCCTGGTGGGGTCGCTGTCCGAGGCCCGGCGCACGGTCAAGGAGGGCGGGGCCTACCTGAACAACGAGCGGGTGACCGATGGCGAGACCCGCCCCGGCGAGGACGCCTGGCTCCCCGGGGGGTGGCTCGTCCTGCGTCGCGGGCGCCGCTCGATCGCCGGTGTCCGGCGGGGCGCCTGAGCCCCTCGGGGCGGGTGAACGCCGGGCGACGGCCGTGTGACGGCAGCGTGTCGGGCGTCACGGCGCCCCCGGTTTGACGTCCGGTGGAGCGCCCGTGTAACTTTCTCTTTGCGCCGCGCGGCCCGGGAGGGCCGCCGGGCCGGGGCCTGCGGGTAGCGGGTGCACCGGAAACCGGCGTAGAGTTGGACATCCAGCCAGGGACGAAGCCCGGAAGGGTCGAGTTCCTGCGCGTCCGCTCCTTGAGAACTCAACAGCGTGCCGAAAGTCAGTGCCAAGTAATACCCCGTGCCGGCCCCGTTGTGGGTTGGCTGGGATTCCTTTGGTTGATTGATATCGAGAGTGTCAGCTCTCGGTTCTCAGCCGGTATCAAATCATCTACGGAGAGTTTGATCCTGGCTCAGGACGAACGCTGGCGGCGTGCTTAACACATGCAAGTCGAACGGTGAACCACTTCGGTGGGG
>NZ_SSXB01000144.1:0-3663 GCF_021698995.1 Blastococcus sp. KM273129
GGGGGTGGGTGGTCGGTCGTAGGCACGCTGTTGGGTCCTGAGGGAGCGGGCCCTGCGTATCCGGTTGCGGGTGCGGGGGGTGGGTTTCTTCTGTGTCAGGGCCGGTCTGCATCTCATACCGCTGTGTGTCGCCCGAGGGTGGCCGCGGGGCTGGTGGGGTGGTGGGGGCCGGTGGCTGGTCGTACGTTGAGAACTGCACAGTGGACGCGAGCATCTTCTGACTCTGGTTAGCAGAGTTTCTGTAGGTATGGCCCGTTGCCTGTTTCCTTCCGGGGGCAGGGGGCGGGATTTTTGTGTGGCCAAGTTGTTAAGGGCACACGGTGGATGCCTGGGCACCAGGAGCCGATGAAGGACGTAGGAGGCTGCGATAAGCCTCGGGGAGCTGTCAACCGAGCGTTGATCCGAGGATTTCCGAATGGGGGAACCCCGCACCAGTCATGTGGTGTGACCCGCGCCTGAACACATAGGGCGTGTGGAGGGAACGTGGGGAAGTGAAACATCTCAGTACCCACAGGAAGAGAAAACAACAGTGATTCCGTGAGTAGTGGCGAGCGAAAGCGGAAGAGGCTAAACCGATCGCATGTGATAGCCGGCAGGCGTTGTGTGGTCGGGGTCGTGGGACAGTTCTGCATCCTCTGCCGGGGGTGCGGGGAGTCATAAAGGATCTGTGTTAGTGGAAGGCCTCTGGAAAGGGTCGCCGTAGAGGGTGAGAGCCCCGTACACGAAAACACGGTCCCTCCCGAACTTGTTTCCCAAGTAGCACCGAGCCCGTGAAATTCGGTGTGAATCCGGCGGGACCACCCGCTAAGCCTGAATACTCCCTGGTGACCGATAGCGGACAAGTACCGTGAGGGAAAGGTGAAAAGTACCCCGGGAGGGGAGTGAAATAGTACCTGAAACCGTGTGCCTACAAGCCGTGAGAGCCTTGTGCCGCCTTGTGCGGGCGGGGTGATTGCGTGCCTTTTGAAGAATGAGCCTGCGAGTTAGCGGTACGTGGCGAGGTTAACCCGTGTGGGGTAGCCGTAGCGAAAGCGAGTCCGAACAGGGCGTTTGAGTCGCGTGCTCTAGACCCGAAGCCGAGTGATCTACCCATGGCCAGGTTGAAGCGCGGGTAAGACCGCGTGGAGGACCGAACCCACCAGGGTTGAAAACCTGGGGGATGAGCTGTGGGTAGGGGTGAAAGGCCAATCAAACTCGGTGATAGCTGGTTCTCCCCGAAATGCATTTAGGTGCAGCGTCACGTGTTTCTTGCCGGAGGTAGAGCACTGGATGGCCGATGGGCCCCACAAGGTTACTGACGTCAACCAAACTCCGAATGCCGGTAAGTGAGAGCGTGGCAGTGAGACTGCGGGCGATAAGGTTCGTAGTCGAGAGGGAAACAGCCCAGATCATCGGCTAAGGCCCCTAAGCGTGTGCTAAGTGGAAAAGGATGTGGGATCGCAGAGACAACCAGGAGGTTGGCTTAGAAGCAGCCACCCTTGAAAGAGTGCGTAATAGCTCACTGGTCAAGTGGTTCCGCGCCGACAATGTAGCGGGGCTCAAGCACACCGCCGAAGCCGTGGCATTCACACAGTCGCCCGTCGGTTCTCCTCGGAGGCCGGCCAGGTGTGTGGATGGGTAGGGGAGCGTCGTGTGGCGGTGGAAGCGGCGGAGTGATCCAGCCGTGGACGCCACACGAGTGAGAATGCAGGCATGAGTAGCGAGAGGGGAGTGAGAACCTCCCCCGCCGGAAGACCAAGGGTTCCTGGGCCAGGCTAATCCGCCCAGGGTGAGTCGGGACCTAAGGCGAGGCCGACAGGCGTAGTCGATGGACAACGGGTTGATATTCCCGTACCCGCGAAGGAACGCCCATGCTGAACCCAGCGATGCTAACCCACCGACGCCGGGTCGCCCCACTTGTGGGGTGGTCCGGTCTAGCTGGGGACCCGGACTGGTAGTAGGCAAGCGATGGGGTGACGCAGGAAGGTAGTCCTACCGGTGAGTGGTAGTACCGGTGCAAGGGTGTGGCCCGTGGAGCAGGCAAATCCGTTCCACACGAGGGTGAGGCCCGACGCATAGCCGATTGAGGCGAATTGGATGATCCTATGCTGCCGAGAAAAGCCTCTAGCGAGTTCCGAGCGGCCCGTACCCCAAACCAACTCAGGTGGTCAGGTAGAGAATACCGAGGCGATCGAGCGAACTGTGGTTAAGGAACTCGGCAAAATGCCCCCGTAACTTCGGGAGAAGGGGGGCCCCAGCCCGTGAACCACCTAGCGTGGGGCAGCGGGAGGGGGTCGCAGAGACCAGTGAGAAGCGACTGTTTACTAAAAACACAGGTCCGTGCGAAGTCGTAAGACGATGTATACGGACTGACGCCTGCCCGGTGCTGGAACGTTAAGGGGACGGGTTAGCCGCAAGGCGAAGCTCAGAACTCAAGCGCCAGTAAACGGCGGTGGTAACTATAACCATCCTAAGGTAGCGAAATTCCTTGTCGGGTAAGTTCCGACCTGCACGAATGGCGTAACGACTTCTCAGCTGTCTCAACCACAGGCTCGGCGAAATTGCACTACGAGTAAAGATGCTCGTTACGCGCGGCAGGACGGAAAGACCCCGGGACCTTTACTATAGCTTGATATTGGTGTTCGGTTCGGCTTGTGTAGGATAGGTGGGAGACTGCGAAGCGGGCACGCCAGTGTCCGTGGAGTCGCCGTTGAAATACCACTCTGGTCGAATTGGATGTCTAACCTCGGTCCGTGATCCGGATCAGGGACAGTGTCAGGTGGGTAGTTTAACTGGGGCGGTTGCCTCCCAAAATGTAACGGAGGCGCCCAAAGGTTCCCTCAGCCTGGTTGGCAATCAGGTGTCGAGTGCAAGTGCACAAGGGAGCTTGACTGCGAGACCGACGGGTCGAGCAGGAGCGAAAGCTGGGACTAGTGACCCGGCACCGGCATGTGGAAGCGGTGTCGCTCAACGGATAAAAGGTACCCCGGGGATAACAGGCTGATCTTCCCCAAGAGTCCATATCGACGGGATGGTTTGGCACCTCGATGTCGGCTCGTCGCATCCTGGGGCTGGAGTAGGTCCCAAGGGTTGGGCTGTTCGCCCATTAAAGCGGTACGCGAGCTGGGTTTAGAACGTCGTGAGACAGTTCGGTCCCTATCCGCCGTGCGCGTAAGAGACTTGAGAAGAGCTGTCCCTAGTACGAGAGGACCGGGACGGACGAACCTCTGGTGTGCCAGTTGTACCGCCAGGTGCACTGCTGGTTGGCTACGTTCGGCAGGGATAACCGCTGAAAGCATCTAAGCGGGAAGCTCGCTTCAAGATGAGGTCTCTCACCGGGACAACCGGGTAAGGCCCCCGCCCAGACCAGCGGGTTGATAGGCCGGAAGTGGAAGCACCGCAAGGTGTGGAGCTGACCGGTACTAACAGGCCGAGGGCTTGACCACACACACCACCCCTCCAGGGGCGCTGCGTGTGACCAGGTCGAAACGAAGAAGCAGTCGCGTCCACTGTGCGGTTCTGAACGCACGAACCAGCCCACCACGGCAGTTCGAAGTTCACAGAGTTACGGCGGCCATGGCGAGAGGGAAACGCCCGGCAACATTCCGAACCCGGAAGCTAAGCCTCTCAGCGCCGATGGTACTGCCCTGGAGACGGGGTGGGAGAGTAGGACGCCGCCGGACA
>NZ_SSXB01000145.1:0-3580 GCF_021698995.1 Blastococcus sp. KM273129
CCCACCGGGCTACCGCGTCCTCACCACACCACCCCAACCACCACCGGACCCGGCCGACCGGACACCCGATCCCGACGACGACCCACCACCCTTCTGACCGCGCGGCCGGTCCGCCGATCGGATCTGTCCCGACGGCGGAGCCGGTGCGCTGGTCCGATCCGGTGACGTCGCGCGCACCCCTGCGGCGAACGTGGCCCGAGGCGCGGGACACTGTGCGCATGACGACGACCAGCCCACCGCAGACCGGAGACCTCTCGCTCCCGGCGCGGCCGGGCTGGCCCGATGCCACCGGGCACTTCGGGGTCTTCGGTGGCCGGTTCGTGCCCGAGGCGCTGATCGCCGCGCTCGACGAGCTCACCGAGGCCTACGAGTCCATGCGGGTGGACCCCGCGTTCGTCGCCGAGTTCGCCCGGCTCCAGCGCGACTACACCGGCCGGCCGAGCCCCATCACCGAGGTGCCGAAGTTCGCCGCGCACGCCGGCGGCGCGCGGGTCCTGCTCAAGCGCGAGGACCTCAACCACACCGGCTCCCACAAGATCAACAACGTGCTGGGCCAGGCGCTGCTGACCAAGCGGATCGGCAAGACCCGCGTGATCGCCGAGACCGGCGCAGGCCAGCACGGCGTCGCGACGGCCACCGCTGCCGCGCTCATGGGCCTGTCGTGCACCGTCTACATGGGCGAGGAGGACACCCGCCGCCAGGCGCTCAACGTCGCCCGCATGCGCCTGCTCGGCGCCGAGGTGATCCCCGTGACCACCGGCTCCCGCACGCTCAAGGACGCGATCAACGAGGCGTTCCGCGACTGGGTGACGAACGTGGAGACGACGAACTACGTCTTCGGCACGGTCGCCGGTCCGCACCCCTTCCCGGCGATGGTCCGCGACTTCCAGCGGGTCATCGGTGACGAGGCGCGCGCCCAGGTGCTCGAGCGCGAGGGGCGGCTCCCCGACGCCGTCCTGGCCTGCGTCGGCGGCGGGTCCAACGCCATCGGGATCTTCACCGCCTTCGTCCCCGACGAGGGGGTCCGGCTCGTCGGCCTGGAGGCCGGCGGTGACGGCGTGGACACCCCGCGGCACGCGGCGACCATCACCGGCGGCACGCCGGGCGTGCTGCACGGCGCCCGCTCGTTCCTCCTGCAGGACGAGAACGGCCAGACGGTCGAGTCCCACTCGATCAGCGCGGGGCTGGACTACCCCGGGGTCGGCCCGGAGCACTCCTACCTGCACGACATCGGGCGGGCCGAGTACCGGCCGGTCACCGATGCCGAGGCGATGGAGGCGTTCGCGCTGCTCTGCCGCACCGAGGGCATCATCCCGGCGATCGAGTCGGCGCACGCCCTGGCCGGCGCGCTCACGCTCGGCCGGGAGCTGGGCCCGGACGCGCTGCTGCTGGTGAACCTCTCCGGCCGCGGGGACAAGGACGTCGAGACGGCGTCCCGGTGGTTCGGCCTGGGGGACAGGGAGCACGTCGATCCCGGCGCCGGCATGGACACCGACCAGCGGCCCACCGAGGGCGCGGTCAGCAACGCCGAGGCCGTCGCCGGCCAGGACGCGGGGGAGACGGCGTGAGCGCGCTGCAGGAACGGATCACGGCGGCGCAGGCGGAGGGGCGTTCCGCGCTCATCGCCTACCTGCCCGTCGGCTACCCGGACGTCCAGGGCTCCATCGACGCCATGGTGGCCGCGGTGGAGGCCGGGGCGGACGTCATCGAGATCGGCGTCCCCTACAGCGACCCGGGCATGGACGGTCCTGTGATCCAGGAGGCCGTGGACGTCGCCGTGCGCGCCGGTGTGGGCATGCGCGACGTGCTCCGCGCGGTGGAGGCGGTGGCCGCGGCCGGCGCCGTCCCCGTGGTGATGAGCTACTGGAACCCGATCGAGCGCTACGGCGTCGAGCGGTTCGCCACCGACCTGGCCGCGGCCGGGGGAGCGGGGGCCATCACCCCCGACCTGATCCCCGACGAGGCGGCGGCGTGGATCGCCGCGGCCCAGGGCGCCGACCTGGACCGGGTCTTCCTCGTGGCGCCGTCCTCCACCGACGCCCGGCTCCGCTCGACGACCGCCGCCTGCCGGGGGTTCGTCTACGCGGCCTCCACCATGGGGGTCACCGGCACGCGGGCCACGGTGGGCGATGCCGCCGAGAAGCTGGTCGCCCGCACCCGCGAGGCCGCCCCCGGCCTGCCGGTGTGCGTCGGCCTGGGCGTCTCGGACGGCGACCAGGCCGCCGAGGTGGCCGCCTTCGCCGACGGCGTGATCGTCGGCTCGGCCTACGTGCGCGAGCTCCTGGAGGGCCGCGGCGTCGACGGGGTCCGCGCCCTGACCGGCGACCTCGCCGCCGGCGTCCGCCGGGCGGGGGTGCGGGCATGACCGTCCTCGCCGCCCTGCCGAGCCCCACCCAGGGCGTGTGGGAGCTGGGCCCGCTGCCGATCCGGGCCTACGCGCTCTGCATCGTCGCCGGCATCGTCGCCGCCGTCCTGCTCACCGAGCGGCGCTGGGTCGCCCGCGGCGGGGCGCCCGGCGACGTCCTGGACATCGCCGTCTGGGCGGTGCCGTTCGGCATCGTCGGCGGACGCATCTACCACGTCATCTCCAGCCCCCGCCCCTACTTCGGTGAGGGCGGCGACCCGCTGCGCGCCTTCGCCATCTGGGAGGGCGGCCTGGGCATCTGGGGCGCCATCGCGCTCGGCGGCGTCGGGGCGTGGATCGCCTGCCGCCGGCGCGGCATCCCGCTCCCCGCCTTCGCCGACGCGCTCGCGCCCGGGCTGCTGGTCGCCCAGGCGATCGGCCGGCTGGGCAACTGGTTCAACAACGAGCTGTACGGCGGCCCCACCGACCTGCCGTGGGCGCTGACCATCTACGAGTGGAGCGGCGGCCGGGCGGTCACCGGGGCCGACGGCGAACCGGTGGTCCTCGGCACGTTCCACCCGACGTTCCTCTACGAGCTGCTCTGGAACCTCGCCGCGGCGGCGCTGGTCATCTGGGCCGACCGCCGCTTCCGGCTCGGGCACGGCCGCGCGTTCGCGCTGTACGTCGCCTCCTACTGCGCCGGCCGGCTGTGGATCGAGCTCCTCCGCACCGATCCGGCCGAGACCCTGTTCGGCGTGCGGATCAACGTCTTCACCTCGATCGTCGTCGGGCTGCTGGCGGTGGCCTACCTCGTCTGGCAGCGCGGTCGCCCGCGCGAGGTCATCGACCGGGGCGCCGCGGCGGCGGGCGGGCAGCCGGCCGACCGGCAGGCCCCGGAGCCGTCCGGACGGGCGTCGGGGGCGACGGCGGCCGGTGCCCGTGAGGACGATCACGGGACGCCGCCGGCCAGCTGACCGTCCAGGCGTGGGGACGGTCACGGATCGGCGTCAGGCGTGTCAGAGCGGTGTTACGGCTGTGTACGCTTCCGCCTGACCCGCCAGAGACCCTGGCGAGGTCGTACTGTCGGACCGGGCCAGTGCTGCCCCGCGGACGACGGCTCACCGGCACCCACCGGTGGGTCCGCGCGTCAGCCGGTCAGGGCCACCTGCGCCTCCCCGGTGCCCCGCGATCCGCACGTGCCGCCATCTCCGCCGCCCTTGACCTCCGGCCCGGGCC
>NZ_SSXB01000146.1:0-1579 GCF_021698995.1 Blastococcus sp. KM273129
GGAGATCAAGCGCTGCCTCAAGCGCTACATCGCCCGCGAGCTCTACCGACGCCTCGAATCACCACCCGCAGCGGCTTGACCCGGCATAGGAGCGTCCTGTCCACCGCCGGTCCGGCGGGCTCTCCGTGCCGGTGAGGTGACCGTTCCCAGGACCGGACCGGTGTGCGCAGGAGCGAGCGGAGCCGACCCGCGGAGCGTCGAGCCGCGTGTGCACCCGGCTCGCCCCTCCCAGCAGCGGCCACGGGTGCGGCCCGGTGCGACCCCGCCGCCGGTCCGGTGGCGGACGGTGGCCGCGCGCGTGCACACCGGCTCGACGAGGGAGGCCCGGCGACACGCCGTCGTCCGCGACACGCCCGACACGCGCCCCGGCCGCGGATCTTTCTGCTCACCCGCGCCGACCGCGCCTGGATCACGGGATAAGACATTTCCGGCGCGAGTCGTCACAGCCAGTGGTGCAGATGTGACCAACGGGTCGCCGGAGCCTGGTGCGATCCGGGTCCACCGACACGCCGACCCGGAGAGGGTGCTTGTAGCGCCTTCCGACGCGCACCTAACTTCATCCCCGTCGACCTGGTTGACATAACTGTAAGGCTGAACTCGAGGTTGAGGGAAGACGGTAGGAGCGCCGCATGACACCTCCGCACAACTATCTAGCGGTCATCAAGGTCGTCGGCATCGGCGGCGGCGGGGTGAACGCGGTCAACCGCATGATCGAAGTCGGCCTCAAGGGGGTCGAGTTCATCGCGATCAACACCGACGCGCAGGCGCTGCTGATGAGCGACGCCGACGTCAAGCTCGACGTCGGCCGCGAGCTCACCCGCGGGCTCGGCGCCGGTGCGCAGCCCGACGTCGGCCGGCAGGCCGCCGAGGACCACCGCGAGGAGATCGAGGAGGTGCTCAAGGGCGCCGACATGGTCTTCGTCACCGCGGGCGAGGGTGGCGGGACCGGCACCGGTGGGGCGCCCGTCGTGGCCTCGATCGCCCGCAAGCTCGGGGCGCTGACCATCGGTGTCGTCACGCGGCCGTTCGCCTTCGAGGGCAAACGGCGGGCGGTGCAGGCCGAGTCGGGCATCGAGGAGCTGCGCAACGAGTGCGACACGCTCATCGTGATCCCGAACGACCGCCTGCTGCAGCTCGGCGACCGGAACGTCAGCGTCATGGACGCCTTCCGCACCGCCGACCAGGTGCTGCTCTCCGGTGTCCAGGGCATCACCGACCTGATCACCACGCCCGGCCTGATCAACCTGGACTTCGCCGACGTCAAGTCGGTCATGTCCGGGGCGGGCTCGGCGCTGATGGGCATCGGCAGCGCCCGCGGTGACAACCGCGCGCTGCTGGCCGCCGAGCAGGCGATCGCCAGCCCGCTGCTGGAGGCCTCGATGGAGGGGGCCCACGGCGTGCTGCTGTCGATCTCCGGCGGGTCGGACCTCGGCCTGTTCGAGATCAACGAGGCCGCCTCGCTGGTGTCGGACGCCGCGCACCCCGACGCCAACATCATCTTCGGCGCCGTCATCGACGACGCCCTCGGTGACGAGGTGCGGGTCACCGTGATCGCCGCGGGCTTCGACGGCGGGCGGCC
>NZ_SSXB01000146.1:1870-5199 GCF_021698995.1 Blastococcus sp. KM273129
CCCCGCCGGTGACGGGGGAGCGGCTCGCCCAGCAGGCCCCGCCGGCCTCCGGCGGGCGCGCCGGTGCCGGGGGCGGCCTCACCGTGCCCCCGCTGCCGCCCATCCAGGGCTCCGCGGGCAACGGCCGCCGACCGCTGTCGAACGAGGACTTCGAGGAGGAGCTCGACATCCCGGAGTTCCTCAAGGGCTGAAGGACCCCGCCCTCCTCATCCCTCGCACGCTCGGGACGAGCCTCTGGGCGGGGCCGCCACGCGCCGGGCACGTATCGTCTGGCGCGATGAGCAACGAACCGGCCGCTCCGTCGGAGGTACGACCCCGCAGGGTCGTCACCGACCGGCGGGGCGGCCGTTCCCGTCCGCCCTACGACTCCTTCAACCTGGGCTCCCACGTGGGGGACGATCCCGGTGACGTCGCCGCCAACCGGGCCCGCGTGGCGCGGGAGCTGGGCGTGGGGGAGGACCGGCTGGTCTGGATGGACCAGGTGCACGGCACCGGCGTCGCGGTCGTCGACGGGCCGCAGGACGGGCCGGTGGCCGGCACCGACGGGCTGGTCACCGCGACCCGTGGACTCGTCCTCGCGGTGCTGGCGGCCGACTGCGTGCCCGTCCTGCTGGCCGACCACCGGGCCGGTGTCGTCGCGGCCGTCCACGCCGGGCGCGAAGGCGTCCGCAAGGGGGTGCTCCCGGCGGCGCTGTCGGCCATGGCGAGCCTCGGCGCCCGGGCCCGGGACGTGACCGCGCTGCTGGGCCCCGCCGTGTGCGGCGCGTGCTACGAGGTGCCTGCGGAGATGCAGCACGAGGTGGCGCGGATCGCGCCCGCCGCCGCGGTCCCCACCCGGGCCGGCACCACCGGCCTGGACCTGCGGGCCGGGGTCGAGCAGATCCTCCGGCGCGCCGGCATCCCGGAGGTGGTCCAGGACCCCCGCTGCACCGCCGAGGACCCCGCGCTCTTCTCCCACCGGCGCGACGGCGTCACCGGCCGCCAGGCCGGCTTGGTCTGGCTCGCCTAGGAGGCCACCCTTCCCCCGCACCGCGCAGGCTCGCGTCGGGACCCTGCACGGGCGCCGGTCGCTGCGGGGACAATCCAGGCCGTGAGCCGGCTCGCCGACAACCTGCGCGCGGTGCGCGCCCGCATCGACCGGGCCGCGCGGGCCGCCGGGCGCGACCCCGCGACCGTGCGGCTGCTGGCCGTGAGCAAGACCTGGCCCGCCGACGACGTGCGGGCGCTCGCGGCGCTCGGCCAGCGGGCGTTCGGCGAGAACCGGGTGCAGGAGCTGCTGACCAAGGCCGGCGAGCTCGGCGACGTCGACGTCCGCTGGCACTTCGTCGGCCAACTGCAGCGGAACAAGGCCGCGGCGGTGGCCCGCACCGGGGCCGTCGTCCACTCGCTGGACCGTGCCGCGCTCGCAGCGACGCTGGACCGGGCCGGTCAGGAGGCCGGCCGCCCGGTCGACGTGCTGATCCAGGTCGACCTGGGCGGCCCCGAGGGCGAGGCCGCCGCGCGCGGTGGGGCCGCGCCGGCGGAGGTGCCCGCGCTCGCGGACGCCGTGGCGTCGTCCGCCGGTCTGCGGCTGCGCGGTGTCATGGCCGTCGCGCCGCGGGGGGAGGAGCCCGGGCCCGCCTTCCACCGCCTCGCCCGGGTCGCCGAGCGCCTGCGCGCCGACCACCCCGGGGCGGTCGAGATCTCGGCCGGCATGAGCGGCGACCTGGAGGAGGCGATCGCCGCGGGCGCCACGCTCGTGCGTGTCGGAACCGCGTTGTTCGGCGACCGCCCCCTACCCTGCGGTGAGTTCGAGCAACACCAGCCACGCGAGTCACAGCAGTCGCACCCGCCGCTCCGGGAGCGGTCGGACGGGGACGACGAGCCGACGACCGGGCAGACGCGACGCTGAGGACACCAGCAGAGGGGGAGGTCCGATGGCTGGAGCCATGCGGAAGATGGGGATCTACCTGGGGCTCGTCGAGGACGACGTGCCCCGCGGCTACGGCCGGTACGACGCCCGCCCGTCCGACGAGCTCGAGCACGACCGTCGCTACGGCCGCTACGACGAGGACCGCTACGACGAGGACTTCGCCGACACGGGCTACGCCGAGGACGGCTACGCGGACGACTACGCCGACGACGTCCCCGCGGTCCCGCCCGCCCGCGACCCCGAGCCGCTCTCGGTCCGCCGCGTCCAGGCCCGCCCGCTCGGCCTGGCCCCGACCGGTGCGGGCGCGGCGGGCTCCACCGCCTCCCGCGTGCTGAGCACCAGCAGCGGCCCCGTGGCCGCGGCCGGCCTCGCGATGCGCGAGCCCGTGGCCGCCGCGCCCGCTCCCGAGCCCGAGCCCGAGGCGGCGCCCGCCCCGGCGGCCAAGAGCTACCAGGTCGTCACGCTGCACCCGCGCACCTACAACGAGGCGCGGACCATCGGCGAGCGGTTCCGCGACGGCATGCCGGTCATCATGAACCTCACCGAGATGGACGACGCCGACGCCAAGCGGCTCGTCGACTTCGCTGCGGGCCTGAGCTTCGGACTGCGCGGTAGTATCGAGCGCGTCACGGCGAAGGTGTTCCTGCTCAGTCCGCAGGACGTCGCCGTCACCGCTGAGGACAAGGCGAAGATCCGCGAGGGCGGGTTCTCCGAGAAGTCCTGAGCGGCGCGCAGTGGAGTCGGCACCGGCTGGTGCCCTGATCGAGCGGGGCCCGTGTCTCTTTTCTGGCAGATCGTCTCGTCGGTGCTGCTCGTCTTCCTCGTGCTGCTCTTCGCGCGGTTCGTCGTCGACTGGGTGATGGTGCTGGCGCGCAGCTGGCGGCCGTCGGGTGCGGTCGCGGCCGGTCTCGAGATCGTCTACTCCACCACCGACCCGCCGCTGAAGGCGGTGCGGAAGGTGATCCCGCCGTTGAACCTGGGGTCCATCCGACTGGACCTCGGGTTTATGGTGCTGCTGATCGCCGTGGTGGTCCTCCGGAACGTCACGCTCGCACTCGCATGACAGCTGATACCCCCCGGGTCAGAGCCGTCGGACGGTGGCGCCGCGCCACCGCTCCCACCACGTCCCTGTTCCCGCCGTCCGACCTGAGGTGACCTGCGATGCCACTCACGCCTGCCGACGTGCACAACGTCGTCTTCAAGAAGCCGCCCATCGGCAAGCGGGGCTACGACGAGGACGAGGTGGACGCCTTCCTCGACGTGGTGGAGGCCGAGCTGGCCCGCCTGATCGAGGAGAACAACGAGCTGCGGTCCAGCGCCGGCCGGGCGGGTGCGCGCGCCTCGGTCATCAGCCGCTCGCTGTTGGTCTTGGCGCCGCTGAGCATCTGCTCGGCCTGCGTCTTGGCCTCGTTGACGT
>NZ_SSXB01000147.1:0-3197 GCF_021698995.1 Blastococcus sp. KM273129
CGTCGGCGGGGGCGGGCTGGGCCGGGTGGTGAACCTCGGCTTCGGGCAGCAGGACTACGGGCTGATCATCGCCGGGGCGATCGTCATCGCGGCGCTGGCGCTGCTCACCGAGCTCGTGCTCGTGGCGCTCACCTGGGCGGTGCGGCCGGGACCGCGGCGGTTGCCCTTCGTCACCGGCAGGCGGCGGACCGTGCGCGGTGAGCCCGAGCTGACGGCCACCGGCGTGCCGCAGTGATCACGCCTCGGTAACGAAGCCCCGAGAAGCGGCAACCCGATTGCGTCGTGCACAACGGGACGGTTCGATGGGGCCCGCGGGAATCCTCCCGCCAGACACGCGTGCCGGGCCGGCACGGGACACAGAAGGCGGGGCGTCCAACCATGCGCGCACGCACACGCACCATCGCTCCTCTGCTCTTCGCGGTCGCGCTGACCGCGGCCTGCGGCGAGTCGGGCTCCTCCGGTACCGGTGGGGGCGGGACAGGCGGCGGTGGCGGCCAGGCCTCCGGCGACGCCTGCGCCCCGGTCGCCGGCGACCAGCTCGTCGTCCTCGAGGACGACCAGGACCTGCAGAACGCGGACAACATCATCCCCGCGGTCAACGCGCAGGCCGCCTCGGCCAACCCGGCGCTGCTGCCGGCGCTGGACCAGGTGTCCGCCGAGATGACCACCGAGGAGCTGATCCAGCTCAACGCCGCGGTGGAGGTGCAGCGGGAGAGCGCCGAGGACGTCGCCGCCGGCTGGGTCGAGGAGAACATCGACGCCGCCGCCCTCGAGCAGGGCAGCGGGGCGATCGCCGTCGGCGGGGCCAACTTCCCCGAGTCGACCATCCTCGCCAACGTCTACGCGGACGTGCTGCAGCTCGCGGGCTTCGACGCCACCGTCCAGGAGGTCGGCAACCGCGAGCTGTACCTGCAGGCCCTCATCGACGGCGAGATCCAGGTCTTCCCCGAGTACCTGGCCACCGTCACCGAGTTCATCGAGGGCGACGACGCCACCCAGGTGGCCAGCGGCGACGTCGAGGAGACCCGGCAGGCGCTCGAGCCGCTCGCCGCCGAGGCCGGCCTGGTCTTCGGTGAGCCGTCGGAGGCCGCCGACCAGAACGCCTTCGCGGTCACCCAGGCCTTCGCCGACGCGCTCGGTGTCAGCACCCTCTCGGAGCTGGCAGAGGCGTGCGGCGACGGGTCGCTGGTGCTCGGCGGCCCGGCGGAGTGCCCGACCCGGCCGTTCTGCCAGCCCGGGCTGGAGGAGACCTACGGCCTGCAGTTCGCCGACTTCCGCGAGCTGGACGCCGGTGGCCCGCTGACCCGCGCCGCCATCGAGCAGGGCGAGGTCTCCATCGGGCTGGTCTTCAGCTCCGCCGGCTTCCTCGCCCAGAACTGATCGCCCGTCCTCCTCGCAGCTCGCGGGTCGCGGTCTCGTCCGGAGGCCCGCCCCGGGCCTGCGAGGGGTGAGGGGGACGAGCGCCTTCTAGTACCAGCCGCCGGGGGGCAGCTGCTCCCCGGCGGCGACGGAAGCCTCCACCCGGTTGCCCTCGGGTGCCAGGGGGCAGGACCAGCGCGGGTCGTAGGCGCAGGACGGGTGGTAGGCGAAGTTGAGGTCGACCACCAGCCGCTCGCCGTCGCCGCCGAGGTCGGCCCCCTTCACGGTGTCCAGCAGGTAGCGCCCGCCGCCGTAGGTGCTGCCGCCGGCGGTGCCGTCGCGCAGCGGCAGGAAGACCCCGCCGCCGTAGAGGGCGACCCACCACACGTCGAGCCGGCCGACGCCGGGCAGCGCGACGGCCCCGATCCGGTCCAGCGGGACGACGCCGTCGGCCGCGGTGGGGATCTCCAGCCGCAGCGGCGCCGCCGGCTCGAGCACGGGCTCGAACCGCAGCGCGGGGTCGTAGGGCGCCACCGGCAACCCGCGGAACGCGGCCTGGCCCGAGGCGTCCAGCGGTGACTGCGGGTGGCTCGCGAACAGCTCGTCGCGGCCCTCCCGCCAGCGCAGCCAGCCCTGCTCGGGGTCGGGACGGGCACGGACGTCGGCGTGCAGGGCGGCCACGCGGCGGCGCCAGTCGAGGAGCGAGAGGGTCACCCTGCCCACTGTGGCACCTGGGACCACTGTGGGCACGGGTGCGCTTCCTCCCGGTGAGCGCCACACGTCGCTACGCTGGGTGCCATGCCCCGCCGCGAGGACGACGTCGCCCGCGGCCCCGCCCTCGGCAGCACCCGCACGCTCCTCCAGGCCGGCGGTTTCGTGCTCGCCGTCGGGGCGACCCTCGCCGTCTTCCTCACCGACGACGCCCAGCTGCTGCGGGTCGCGGTCGTGGCGGTGGCCTGGGCGTTCGTGCTCGCCACCTTCGCCGCCGGGCGGCGCGGCACCGACCGGGCGCACGCGGCGGCGCGGGAGGCCGAGCTGCGCCGCGCCTACGAGCTGGAGCTGGAGCGCGAGGTCGCCGCGCGCCGGGAGTACGAGCTGGAGCTGGAGACCGAGCTCCGCCGCGAGGCCGAGGACGCCATGCGCGACGAGATCGACGCGCTCCGCGGGGAGGTCGCCTCGCTGAGCGGCCTCCGAGAGGAGGTGGCCCGCGTCGCCGGCCTGCGCGGGGACATCGCCGCGCTGGGGCAGCTGCGCGACGAGGTGGCCCGCGTGGCCGCGCTCCGGGACGACGTCGCGGCGCTGACCGGCCTGCGGGCGGAGCTCGGCCAGCTCGGTGCGCTCCGGGAGGACGTGGGGCGGCTGCGGGCCGAGCTCGCCGAGCAGCTGTCCAGCGAGATGCTGGTCGAGCGGATCGTCATGCGCACCCAGGCCAGCCGGCTCGACGGGCCCGCTCGCACCCTGGACGGCGCGGCGTGGAGCGACGACGCCCCGCCGCGCGAGCTCACCGGTGGCTGGCCGGCGATCCGGCTGGACGAGCCGCGCCCCACCCAGCAGTTCGAGCAGGTGCGCACCAGCACGTGGTCCGCGGTCACGCCGCCGCCGGCCGCACCGGGGCCGCCCGTCCCGCCGCCGGTCCGCGCGGAGGCGCCGCCTCCGCCCCCGGTGCGGCCGCCGGTGCCCGCCCGGCCGGCGGTCCCCTCCGGCTTCGTCCGGCACGAGCGCGCCGCGGCGCACGAGGACGACCCCTGGCTCGGCTCCGCCGCCCCGCAGCGCGACGTCGACGAGCGGCCCGCGCCCCCGGTCACGGTGCACTCGCCGGTGGTCACGCCGTCGTCGAC
>NZ_SSXB01000148.1:0-3064 GCF_021698995.1 Blastococcus sp. KM273129
CCCCCGGGATCGACGTCGTCATCACCCACCCCACCAGCCCGGGCGTACCGCTCGATGAGCTGGTGGGCCATGCGGTCGACGACGCGGGCGACGTCGGCGGGCGAGAGGAGGGTGCCGGGAGTGCTGCCGGGTGGGGTGCTCCGGGCAGGATCGGACGAGCGGGCCATGAGGCCTCCTTCCCCGCCTCACGGGACGGGTCGTTAAAGGAGTGGTCGGACCGCCGACGACGGTACTGCACGCCCCCTCCGCGCCGACCGGCCCCCGGACGCGCCCGGGGGCGCGTCGCCCGCCTGCGCTTTCGCGCCGACCCCGCTGTTGCGATCCCCGCTTCGCACGTACGCTGCGTGACGAACAGCCCCGATCCGAGACGACGGACAGTGAGCAGACAGCGATGAGCACCGACTACTCACGGGCCCTCGGCGCCCGGCTCCGCGCGATCCGCAACCAGCAGGGCCTCTCCCTGCAGGGGGTGGAGGACAAGTCGCACGGCCGCTGGAAGGCGGTCGTCGTCGGCTCCTACGAACGCGGTGACCGGGCCGTGACCGTCCAGCGCCTCTCCGAGCTCGCGGTGTTCTACGGCGTGCCGGTGTCCGAGCTGCTGCCCGACCCGCGCCCCAGCTCCGCGGTGACCTCCACCAACAAGATCGTGCTGAACCTGGAGTCGCTGGGCTCGCTGCCCGCCGACGAGGCCGGCCCGCTGGCGCGCTACGCCTCGACCATCCAGGCGCAGCGCCACGACTACAACGGCAAGGTGCTGTCGATCCGCGCCGAGGACCTCAAGTCCCTGGCGATCATCTACGACATGAGCCCCGACGAGCTCACCTCGCGGCTGATCGAGTGGGGCGTGCTCTCCCCCGGCATGGAGGGCATCGTCAGCTCCGGCGGGGACGAGGAGCTCGAGGAGGACGTGGACGACACCTGGGGGGACCGCCGGCGCTCCCCGCGCTGATAGAAGGACCCCTGCCCCCGGCGCTCGCACCGGGTCCCTGCAGGGGGCCGTTCCATCGGTTCACCGGGGCCCCGGACACGCGCGGTGGGTGCTGTCGCCGGGGTCGCCGATGTGCCAGGGTGCGGCGACCCGGGCGCACGACCGGGAGGTGGGAGACCGGCGTGCCGGCGGTGCACATGGCGGGGGTCGCCAAGACCTACCGCGGGCGGGGCAGCCAGGTCCTCCGGGCGCTCGACGGCCTGGACATGACCGTCGACTCCGGCGGCGTGCACGGGCTGCTGGGACCCAACGGATCGGGCAAGACCACCTCCATCCGGATCCTCCTCGGCCTGGTGCGGCCCACCGCCGGTGACGTGCGGCTGCTCGACCGGCCGGTGCCCGACGACCTGCCCCGGGTGATCGGCGAGGTCGGCGCGCTGGTGGAGACGCCGCTGTTCTTCCCCGGCTTCACCGGCCGGCGCAACCTCCTGCTGCTCGCCGAGACCGCGGGGGTCCCCGCGGCGCGTGTCGAGGAGTGCCTGGAGCTGGTGGACCTGCGCGAGCGCGCCGACGAGCGGTTCACGGGCTACTCGCTCGGGATGAAGCAACGTCTCGGCATCGCCGCGGCGCTGCTCAAGGCGCCCCGCCTGCTCGTCCTGGACGAGCCGAGCAACGGGCTGGACCCGGCCGGCATCCGCGACGTCCGGGAGCTGATCCGGCGGCTGGGGTCCGGCGGCCGGACGACGGTGCTGCTCTCCTCCCACCTGCTCCCGGAGATCCAGCAGGTCTGCGACTCGGTGACCATCCTCGCCCGGGGCCGCCAGGTGGCCGCCGGGCCGGTCTCCTCCGTCCTGGACCGGGCCGGCACCGGCGACGTCCGGGTCGCGGTGCCCGACCCGGCCGCCGCCGCCGCGGTGCTGCACGGCGCCGGCTTCTCCGTCTCCCCCGCACCCGACGGGCAGATCCTCGTGCACGGCGCCCCCGCCCCCGGCGAGATCACCCGGGTGCTGGCCGGCCACGGCCACTACGTCGAGGAGCTGGTCCGCGTGACCCCCGACCTGGAGAGCGCCTTCCTCGCGATCACCGGGGATCGGGCGTGAGCGCGGCGACCGAGCAGCCGACGACCACCCCGGGCCCGGCCGCCAACCGGGCGCGGGGCAGCCTGTTCCGCGCCGAGGTGCTCCGGTTCACCTCGCGCCGGTTCATCCAGGTGCTGCTCGGCCTGGCACTCCTCGGCTGGCTCGGCGCCGTCGTCATCGGGCTGCTGAACTTCGGCGAGCCGAGCGACGCCGACCTCGCCACCGCGACCCAGCAACGCGACCAGTTCCTCGCCGCCGAGCAGGAGTTCCGGCAGGTCTGCGAGCAGGACGCCGAGCAGGCCGGACAGCCCGTCGACCAGTTCTGCGGCCCGGCGCTGACCGCCTCCGACGTCCCGGTCCAGGACTTCCTCACCACGGCCCCGTTCGACCTCGCCTCGGCCGGCGAGCCCGGGGCCATCGGCTTCGCCGCCGCCGCCGCGGTCCTCGCCTTCCTGGTCGGCGCCACCTGGATCGGGGCCGAGTGGTCCACCCGCACGATCGTCGCCCTGCTGTTCTGGGTGCCCCGCCGGCTGAAGGTCATCGGCACCAAGGCCGCCGTCCTCGCCCTCGCCGCGCTGGGCCTGGGCGTCCTCGCGCAGCTCGGCTGGCTGGCGATGGCGTGGGTGCTCGACGCGCTCGTGGGCACCGACGACCCGCTCCCGGACGGCTTCTGGTCCGGGCTGCTGGCGGTGCAGGCCCGCGGCGTCCTGCTCGCGGTGCTGGTCGGGCTGATCGGCTTCGGCCTGGCCAACCTGACCCGCAACACCGGGGCGGCGCTGGGCGTGGCGTTCGTCTACTTCGCCGTGGTGGAGAACGCGCTGCGCATCTGGGACCCGATGGTCGACCGGTGGCTGGTGGTCTCCAACTCGGTCGCGCTCGTCGCCCCCGGCGGGTTCCGGGTGTTCGACCACAGCGAGTCCAGCAGCAGCGGCGAGCCCCCGTCCTACCTGCTCACCAACCTGCACGGCGGGCTGGTGGTGACCGCTTTCGCCGCGGTGGTCGTCGGGGCCGGGGTCTGGCTCTTCGTCCGGCGCGAACGTGCTGGTCGGCATGAGCG
>NZ_SSXB01000149.1:0-2968 GCF_021698995.1 Blastococcus sp. KM273129
CCCGCCGCCGGGCCACCCGGCCGGCCGGCGCGGCCGCCCCCGACCCCGACCCGGTGCCGCCCGCGCGCCCGGTCGTCGCGGCGGCCCCGGCGTTCGTCAGCTTCGTGGCGCCGCCCGACGACGCACCGCCGGCGCCCCGTCGGCGCAGCCGCCGCCCGGTGGAGTCGCCCGACCCCGATCTCGCCGACGACACCGCCGAGGAGCAGGAGGCCGTCGACACCCCCGACGAGGCGCCGCGCTCCCGCCGGAGCCGGTCGCGCCGCCGTGCGGCGGACGACCAGCCCGAGCAGGGCGACGCCGGCGCCGACGACGAGCAGACCGAGGACGCCGACGACCGCGACGACTCCGGCGAGGACCGCGAGGAGGGCGGCTCGTCGGCGAGCCGCCGTCGCCGTCGCGGCCGCCGTGGTCGTGGCCGCGGGCGCAGCGGCGAGGACCCCTCGGACTCCGACGACGACAGCGCCGACGAGCGCCCCCAGAGCGACGACGCCGAGGACGAGGACACCTCGGGCGACACGAGCGAGGGCGACGAGGACGAGAACGACACCGACGACGAGGGCTCGACCGGCTCGGGCACCCGCCGCCGGCGCCGCCGTCGCCGTCGGGGCAGCAGCTCGGGCGCCGACGACACCGCCGAGGACGCCGACGACGACGACCGCCCCGAGCGGGCCGGCCGCAACGGCCGCACGACCAGTGACGACGACGTCCGCGGCATCACCGGCTCCACCCGCCTGGAGGCCAAGCGCCAGCGCCGGCGGGACGGTCGCGACACCGGCCGCCGCCGCCAGCCGATCCTCACCGAGGCCGAGTTCCTGGCCCGGCGGGAGGCGGTCGACCGCAAGATGGTCATCCGCCAGCGGGGCGAGCGGACGCAGATCGCCGTCCTCGAGGACGACGTCCTCGTCGAGCACTACGTCACCCAGGCCTCGGCGACGTCGTTCGCGGGCAACGTCTACCTGGGCCGGGTGCAGAACGTGCTCCCCAGCATGGAGGCCGCCTTCGTCGACATCGGCAAGGGGCGCAACGCCGTCGTCTACGCCGGTGAGGTCAACTGGGACGCCGCCGGGCTCTCGGGCAAGCAGCGCTCGATCGAGCAGGCGTTCAAGTCCGGCGACAAGATCCTCGTGCAGGTCACCAAGGACCCGATCGGCCACAAGGGCGCCCGGCTGACCCAGCAGATCAACCTGCCCGGCCGCTTCCTGGTCTACGTGCCCGGCGGCTCGATGACCGGCATCAGCCGGAAGCTGCCCGACACCGAGCGGCAGCGGCTCAAGGACATCCTCAAGAAGATCGTCCCCGAGGACGCCGGCGTCATCATCCGGACCGCCGCGGAGGGCGCCTCGGAGGAGGAGCTCACCCGCGACGTCAACCGGCTCAAGGCGCAGTGGGAGGTCATCAAGCAGAAGTCCGAGTCGACGTCGAGCGCGCCGACGCTGCTGTACGGCGAGCCCGACCTCGCGATCCGGGTCATCCGCGACGTCTTCAACGAGGACTTCAAGGAGCTCGTCGTCCAGGGCGACGACGCCTGGGACACCGTCGAGGCCTACGTCGCGCACGTCTCGCCCGAGCTGTCCGAGCGGCTGACCCGCTACACCGGTGCGGGCGACGTCTTCCACGACCTGCGGATCGACGAGCAGCTCACCAAGGCGCTGGACCGGAAGGTCTGGCTGCCCTCCGGCGGGTCGCTGGTGATCGACCGGACCGAGGCGATGACCGTCGTCGACGTCAACACCGGCAAGTTCACCGGCTCGGGCGGCAACCTCGAGCAGACGGTGACGCGCAACAACATGGAGGCGGCGGAGGAGATCGTCCGCCAGCTCCGGCTGCGCGACATCGGCGGCATCATCGTCATCGACTTCATCGACATGGTGCTCGAGAGCAACCGCGACCTGGTGCTGCGGCGGCTGACCGAGTGCCTGGGCCGCGACCGCACCAAGCACCAGGTCGCCGAGGTGACCTCCCTGGGCCTGGTCCAGATGACCCGCAAGCGGGTCGGGCAGGGGCTGCTGGAGGTCTTCTCCGAGGCCTGCGAGCACTGCCGCGGCCGCGGGATCCTCGTGCACACCGACCCGGTCGACGAGAAGCGCCGGGGGAGCGGTTCCGGCGGCAACGGCTCCGCGGCCAAGGAGCCGGGCAACGGGCGCAACCGCGGCAGCGGTGGTGGCGGCAAGGAGTCGACCGGCAAGGGCGGCAAGGAACCTTCTGGCAAGGAGTCCTCCGGCAAGGAGGCGCCGGCCGCCGGTGAGGCCGAGGAGAGCGCCCAGCCGGTCGCCGCCGAGACCACCGCCGGTGACGGCGAGGCCCCCGAGGGCGGGCGCAGCGGCGGCCGCCGCAGCCGGGGCCGCCGCAACCGCGGGCAGTCGGGCGAGGAGCGCGCGGCCGAGGACGCCGCCGTGCTGGCCGGCACCCGCACCGACGACGGCACGCCCGCCGGCGAGCTCCTCGCCGACGGCTCCGCGGAGACGGTCGAGGACGTCGTGCCGCCCGTGCTGCAGGCGGACCCGCCGGTGCCGGTGCCCGCCGTCCAGCCGCTTCCCGAGACCGTCCCGGTCCCCGCCGCTCCGGCGGAGACCGAGGCCGACGAGGTCCTCCCCGCCGGTGAGGTCGCCGCCGTGGAGGCCCCGGAGCAGGACGCGGTGCCGATCACCCCGGCGACCACGGCCGCCGACGTCGTCCCCGGCGGGGTGGCGCACGCCGCCGACGCCGGAGCGCAGCCGCAGGACGCCCCGCCGGCCCAGGATGTCCCCCGGGGGCAGGACGACGCCCCGCAGGTCCCGGAGGCGCAGGCCGCCGGGAACGGTGAGACGCCTGCCGCGGCTCCCCGGCCTCGGCGCCGCCGGGCGGCCAGCCGGCCGGCCGGCCCCCCGGTCAGCTGATAGCCGTTGACCCGCCCTCTGCGGAAGCGTCTACCTGACGTTGCTGCGGAGGGCGGGAGGCTGTCGTGGGACTGCTGCATGAGGCGTTGCCG
>NZ_SSXB01000150.1:0-2910 GCF_021698995.1 Blastococcus sp. KM273129
GATCACCACCGCCGCCTCGGCGGTGACCGCCCCGGCGGCGAACGCGGCGGCCACCGCCGGCAGCTCCGCCAGTGCCCGGCCCGAGCGCACCAGCCGCGATGCCGCGCCGGCCGAGAGCAGCGCGTGCCCGCGCAGCCAGGAGGCCATCGAGGCTTTGCCGTCGTGCTCGGCGGCCTGGGTGAGCTCGCACTCGCGCACCCGCCGCGCCACCTGCGCGGCCAGCCGGTTCGACGCGGTGAACAACGCCCCCAGCTGCTCGATCAGCTGCGACCCGAACCGGCCGGCCAGCTCCTCACCGGCCAGGTCGTCCAGCACGGCACCCAACCGGGCCACCGCACCGCCCCCACCTGTCGAACACACGTACGAACGCTACCGCGGATGATCGCTGCCCGCGACATGAAAGTGCAGGTCAAGCGCTTGTCCACAGATCCGGCAGAGCGCTCGACAGCTAGGTTCCGGACGTGTGGAACCGGCCTGCGGACGACCAGCGCGGTGGCCGGAGGCGCCGTACGGCGTTGTACCTGTACGTCGGCCCAGCTCGGGCTCGCGCCGCCGCCTCCGATGACCGGCACGACGCAGCGTCGGGTCAGGAGGTGGGCGCGTCGACCCGGTAGCCGGAACCGGTGGCGACCACGTCCACGACCGCGCCGCCGGGCCGGCCGCAGCGCCGCTCGCACCCGGCCCAGTGCTGCCTCGCCCCATCAGCCGGGAGGGCGCCGACCACCACGGCGGCGGTCGCGTCGGCGCGCACGTCCGCGAGCGACTTGGCGCAGCCCGGCAGCCCGGCGCAGGCGGTCACGCGGGTCCACGGGCTGCCCGGGTCGAGCACGAGCCCGGCCTCCACCAGCAGCGCGGCAGCCGACCCGTCGGCCAGGTCGGGGACGACCACCCCGCGCCACGGTGTCAGCTGGACCTCCGCCGCGAGGTCGGCCAGCAGCGGCAGCTGGGCGGCGGTGAGCCGGCCCAGGGGTACGACCGCGGCCAGCGCCGTGCGGCCGTCGTCCTGCGGTACCGCACCGACCGCCCGCACCCGCGGCTCGGCGGGCACGTCGGCCCGCGCCGCGTCCGGTGCGCCGCCCACCCGCGCCGTCACCCGCGCGCGTCCGCCGGTCAGCTCCGCCAGGCGCCACGCGCGCCCGCCCTGCTCGGCGCGCTCGGCGAGGAAGGCGCGGGTGGCGGCCAGCGCCAGGGCGACGGCGTCGTCGGACGTGGCGCGCAGCCCCGAATCGGCCCCGGCCAGGGTGAGCGCGACCGCCTCGCGGGAGAGGGCCAGCAGGCCGACGTCGCCCCCCAGCGCGGCGACGTCGCCCCGGCCGTCGTCGAAGGTGGCCAGGAACCGGCCGGGCAGCGCCGCGAGGGTCGGGTCCGCGCACAGCCCGGCGTCGAAGGCGCGCACCCAGGGGCGGGCGTCGAGCAGGCCCCCGGCCCGTCCGCTGAGCACGCTGCCCAGCAGGTTGCGCGCCGTCTCGTGGCTGTCGCTGGGCAGCATCCCGGCCGCCGCGAGCCGCTCGCCCAGCTCGCCCGCCGCCCCTGGCCGGAGCCCGCGCAGCTGCACGTTCCCGCGGCTGGTCAGCTCCAGCGCGCCGTCCCCGAGCTCGACGGCGGCCGCGCCGAGCACGCGCAGCTGGTCGGCGCGGAGCAGCCCACCGGGGACCCGAACCCGCGCCAGCTCGCCGTCTGCGGCGGAGTGCGTCTGCAGCGCGCCGGGGCAGGCATCGGCGCGGTCACGCAGGGGCGGGGTGCGCGGTCCGGCTGATGGCATGGCACCCGCGAGGCTACGTCGCGGGCCGGCACGGACGGCCCGCGACCACCCCGGACGGCGGGCGCCGCCCGGTCGGGCGCTCAGCCGGGATCGCGGTAGACCTCGGGGAGCCGCGGCGAGCGGAGGTCCAGCCGCAGGCTCGCCAGCGGCCGGCCGTCGCCGGCCAGGGCGTCGGCGGTGGGCGGCCGCTGCCCGGCCCACACCACCACCAGGTGCCCGTGCCGCGGGACGGCGAGCAGGCGGGCGCCGACCCGCAGCCGGTCGACCTCCCGGCTCGCGCGCAGCGTCGCGTACGAGGCGTGCCGGGCGCCCCAGGGCAGCAGCCGCCCGCCGTCGCGCAGCACCGACCCGCCCCCGGTCAGGGCCACCGGTCCGCCGAGGGCCGCTGCGACGGGGCGGTCGGCCAGGTCGTCACGCTCGAGGCCGCCCCCGCCACCCCCGAGCAGGACCCACTCCTGCCCGCGCCGCACGAGCACCCACGTCTCCTGAACGACGGAGCCGACGCCGCGCCGGGCGAAGCACGTGCAGGCGACGTCGCCGTCGACGTCCACGGCCAGGGCGGCGAACCGCCGCCGGCGGCTCAACCGGGCGGGGGCATCCGGCACGCCGCCCTCGATGAGCACGAAGCTCTCCGCGAGGGCGTCGTAGGCCACCCCCGAAGGCTAGGCCCGGTGCGGGTCAGGCCCCGCCGCTCGGCCCGTCGAAGGAGAGCCACACCCGCCGGCGCTCCGCCCGGCTGTGCGCCGACGCCATCGCCGCCACCCGGCGCTGCTGGTCGGGGCTCGCGGTGTGCTGCACGACCGCGATCTCCGCCTCGCGCATGGCGCGCTCGGCGGCGAACTCCTCCGGCGTGGAGGGGTGCTCGTCGTCGTCGGCGCCGTCCTCGTCGTCGTGGGGGTGGGCGTAGGGGCTGTCGGGCGGCAGGTTGCCGCTCACCCGGCCGTAGGCGCCGAGGACGAGCAGCACCAGCCCGGCGACGACCGAGAACACCACGTTGGGGAAGCGGAACGCCAGGAAGTTCAGGTCGGTGTTCAGGACGGCGAGGTTGGCCAGCGCCGACACCAGGAAGAGCACCCCGACGACGATCATCACCGTCGAGGCGATCCGGGGCCCGCGCACGGCCGCCGCGACGAGGACCGCCGCGGTGA
>NZ_SSXB01000016.1:0-60270 GCF_021698995.1 Blastococcus sp. KM273129
CGAGTGCGAGGCGGACGGGGGCTGGTGGTTCCACCTCCGCCGCTGCGCCCGGTGCGGGCACATCGGCTGCTGCGACTCCTCGCCCGGCTCGAAGCTGCACACGACCGGGTGGCCGGTGGCGGCCGCGTGCGCGCGGGCGTGCCGGCTCGGCGAGGAGTCGCAGCAGCCGATGTGCCCGCACCGGGCGCAGCGGCGGAGGTGGAACCACCAGCCCCCGTCCGCCTCGCACTCGACGCAGCCGGTGCCGCTGGGCGGGACCTCGGGGTCGATGGCAGGTGCTGTCATGGCCGGCCTCCGCGACGGACGGGCTGATCCCGGGACGCCGGCAACGCTACGGACGCCGCCCCGGCGCGCCAAGAGACGCGACGGGGCTGTGCCGTGGGGCCCCGGCGGGCCAGCGTCCTGACCGCAGTGCGGGAGCAGGACGACGGGCCGCCCCCGGGCGTGCGCGGGCCGGCGCCCGGCGCGGTCGCGGGCGGTCGCCGACGGGAGTCGCCATGGGCAAGCCGGTCCTCCTCAGCGTCGACGACGACCCCGGGGTCTCCCGGGCCGTCGCGCGCGATCTCCGGCGGCAGTACGGCGAGCAGTTCCGCGTGCTGCGCGCGTCGTCGGGGCAGGAGGCGGTGGAGGCGCTGCGCGAGCTCAAGCTGCGCGGCGACGCCGTCGCGGTGCTCCTGGCCGACTACCGGATGCCGGGGATGAACGGCATCGAGTTCCTCGAGCAGGCCATGGACCTGTTCCCGCGGGCCCGCCGCGCGCTGCTGACCGCCTACGCCGACACCGACGCCGCCATCCAGGCGATCAACCTGGTCGACGTGGACGCCTACCTGCTCAAGCCGTGGGACCCGCCCGAGGAGAAGCTCTACCCGGTCGTCGACCAGATGGTCCAGGCCTGGCGGGCCGGCCCGGACGTGGTCGCCGACGGCGTGCGGCTGGTGGGCCACCGGTGGTCGGCACCGTCGTTCCGCGCGCGGGACCTGCTCGCCCGCAACGCCGTCCCCTACCGCTGGTACAGCGCCGAGGAGCCCGAGGGGCAGCGCCTGCTCGAGGCCGCCGGCGCCGGTCCGGACGACGTCCCCGTGATCGTGACGCCCGACGGCGTCGTGCTGAAGGCGCCGACCGAGACCGAGCTCGCCGCCGTCGTCGGGCTGAGCACCGCACCCGAGGCCGACTTCTACGACCTGGTCGTCGTGGGCGGCGGGCCGGCCGGGCTCGGCGCCGCCGTCTACGGGGCCTCCGAGGGGCTGCGGACGGTGCTCGTCGAGCGGGAGGCGACCGGGGGCCAGGCCGGGCAGAGCAGCCGGATCGAGAACTACCTCGGCTTCCCGAACGGCGTCTCGGGCAGCCAGCTGGCCGACCGGGCCCGGCGCCAGGCGCGCAAGTTCGGCGCGGAGCTGCTGCTCACCCGCGACTGCGTGGCGCTGGAGGCGCACGGGCCCAAGCGCGTCGTGCGGTTCGACGACGGCAGCTCCGTCGCCGCCCACGCCGTCGTCCTGGCCACCGGCGTCTCCTACCGGAGCCTGGGGGTCCCGGGCGTCGACGCCCTCACCGGCCGGGGCGTCTACTACGGCTCCGCCATGACCGAGGCGGCGGCCTGCGCCGGGACCGAGGTGTTCATCGTCGGGGGCGCGAACTCGGCGGGCCAGGCGGCCGTCTTCTTCGCGCGGTACGCGAGCTCGGTGCACCTGCTGGTCCGGGGGCCGGCGCTGGAGGCGTCGATGTCGCACTACCTGGTCGAGCAGCTCGCCGCGATCGGCAACGTGCGCGTGCACACCTGCACGACGGTCGCCGAGGTGCACGGCGACGGCCACCTCGAGCAGGTCACGTTGCAGGACGCGCGGACCGGGGAGCGGACCACCCACGACGCCGGCCACCTGTTCGTCTTCATCGGCGGGGAACCGCGCACCCACTGGCTGGACGGGATCGTCGTCCGCGACGAGCGGGGCTTCATCCCCACCGGGCCGGGGCTGCTCGACGACGGGCGCCGCCCACACGGCTGGACCCTCGACCGGGACCCGTGGCTGCTCGAGTCCAGCCTGCCGGGGGTCTTCGTCGCGGGTGACGTGCGGGCGGAGTCGGTGAAGCGGGTGGCCTCCGCGGTCGGGGAGGGCGCGATGGCGGTCACCCTCGTGCACCGCTACCTGGGGGAGCGGTGACCGCGACCGGGCGCCGGCTGGCGCCCGGGGAGCTGCGCGAGCTGTTCCTCTTCGAGGACCTCGACGACGAGCAGCTGGCGTGGGTGGCCGCGAACGGCGACGTCGTGGAGCGCGCGGCCGGCACCGACGTCTCGGTCGAGGGGGAGCCGGCGGAGTGCTTCTTCGTCCTGCTCGAGGGGACGATGACGATGGTGCGCCTGGTCGGCGGCAGCGAGGTGGAGACGGTCCGGACCTCGCACCGCGGGGTCTACTCGGGCGCCGTCCAGTTCTACTTCGGCGACCGGCTGGAGCAGCGGTACCCCGCGACCGTCCGCGCGGTCACCGACACGCGGTTCCTGGCGCTGCCGGCCGGTCCGTTCGCCGAGGTGTTCCGCCGCTGGTACCCGATGGCGGTGCACCTGCTGGAGGGCATCTTCGTGGGGCAGCGGAACTCCGCCGAGCTGGTCGGGCAGCGCGAACGGCTGCTGGCGCTGGGCAAGCTGACCGCCGGGCTCACCCACGAGCTGAACAACCCGGCGGCGGCCGCGGCCCGGGCGAGCGACGCCCTGCGCGACCGGTTCGCCGGGATGCGGCAGAAGCTGGCGCTGCTCTCCGAGGGCAGGATCGACGGCGCGGTGCTGCGGGCGCTGACCGCGTTGCAGGAGGAGTTCGTGGTGCGGGTCGGCGGCGCGCGCGAGCTCTCGACGCTGGCGCGCGCCGACCTCGAGGAGCGCCTCGGCGAGTGGCTCGAGGAGCGCGAGGTGAGCCGGCCGTGGGAGCTGGCCGGCGTCTTCGTCGCGGAGGGGATGACGCCGGAGGACCTCGACCGCGTCGCGGAGGCCGTCGCGCCGTCCTTCCTGGAGCCGGCCCTGCGCTGGCTGGCGTACACGGTGGAGACCGAGGCGCTGCTCCTGGAGATCGCGGACAGCACCAGCCGCATCTCCGCGCTGGTCGACGCCGCCAAGCAGTACTCGCAGATGGACCGCACGCCCCACCGGCCGACCGACCTGCACGCCGGGCTGGACGCCACGCTGGTGATGCTCGGCGGCAAGATCCCGCCGGGTGTCACCGTGGTGAAGGACTACGACCGGGGTCTGCCCGAGGTGCCCGCCTACGCCGGCGAGCTCAACCAGGTCTGGACCAACCTGGTCGTCAACGCCCTCGACGCGATGGCCGGGGAGGGCACGCTGACCGTCCGGACGGCGCGCGAGGGCGAGCGCGCGCTGGTCGAGATCGCCGACACGGGCCCCGGCATCCCGCCCGAGCTGCGGTCGCGGGTGTTCGAGCCGTTCTTCACGACCAAGCCGGTCGGCCAGGGCACCGGGCTCGGCCTGGACGTGTCGTGGCGCGTCGTCGTCGAGCGGCACCGGGGCGACCTGCGGGTGACGTCGTCGCCCGGGGACACCCGGTTCCGGGTGCTGCTGCCGCTCACCGAGCCGGCGGGCTGACCCGGCGGGCGCCGCGCTGGGACAGTGGGGGCGTGTTCGACGTCGACTGGATGGGGCTGCTGACCCGGGAGGTGCTGCGCGAGCGCGGTGCCGCGCTGATCGCCGAGACCTGCGCGTGGGCCGTGGGGCTCTCGGACCGCCCGCACCACCGGCGGCGCGCCGGCCGGGTGGTGCCCAGCGGGCTGACCGTGGGGGAGCGGGCCGCCACCGGCCAGCGGCTGGCCAGCGAGGAGGACGGACGCGTCGACCTCGGTGATGCCGCGCCGGGCAGCTTCCAGGACGCGCTGGACATGATCGGCGCCGACGGCCGGCTGGTCGCCGAGCGGTTCGACGACGAGGTGCTGGTGCCGTTCGTCGTGGAGACCTGCCGGCTGGCGGGGGAGCGTGCCCGCGAGACGCGCCGGGGCGCGTGGGCGGAGCTCGCCGACGACCTGGGCGAGGACCCCGACGACGTGGAGGGCGTGGTGCGCGCCGCTGACTGGGCGGCCCCGCTGCGCATCGACGCCGAGCACCTGGTGCTGGCCGCGCTGCGCGACGTGCCGCTGATCGAGGTGGAGGCCGAGGGGCTGCCGCTCTCGCTGGTGCGCGCTGCCGAGGCGGCCACCCGCGCCGCCGTCGTCCCGGAGCCGGCGCCGGTGCCCGACGAGACGCTGGCCGGCGCGCTGTTCCTGGCCCGCGCCGCCCTGGACGGCTCCGGCTGCACGGTGCCGGTGCCACCGGAGGAGGCCGACCTGCTGCTGGCCGCCTTCGGCGACACCGGGCTGGAGCCCGAGGAGGTGCCGTCGGTGCTGGCGCACCTGCCGGTGGAAGAGGCGACGATCACCCGGATCGAGGCCGCGCTGGAGCGCTAGCGGCGGCCGCGGCCGGCCGGGCGATGCCCCCCGGCGGGGGACCAGGTCGCCGGATGCCCGGCAGCAGGGGCGATGCTCCGGTCTGCCAACCGCGCGTGCCGCCGCCGGACCCGGGGTACCGACGGCGGCATGGCGAAGAACAACGACCAGGACGCGCAGCGGTCAGCCGTGCGCGAGGCCAAGAAGCAGGGCGTCGCCCCGAGCGCCGCCGGCGTCACGACCGGGGCCTCCAAGCAGATCGAGACCCACACCCACGGCGACGACCGGCACGAGCACTCCAGCGCGCAGGGCAAGAGCAAGACCTGAGCCGGGGGTGGCTCAGACCTCCTCGATCGGGAAGGTCCGGGTCGGGGAGACGAACTCGTCCTGCGCGGCGACCAGCAGGATCTCGCGGGAGCCGGCGTCCTCGGTGCGCTGGAGCAGGCCGAACACCGACGCCGCGGCGCGACCGAGCGCCTCGGCCGCCGAGCGGGTCTCCAGCCAGTGCGCGAGGAAGAGCGCGGCGATCGCGTCGCCGGCCCCGTTGACCGACACGCCCAGCCGCGGGGTGCGCACCCGCCAGTGCCGCCCGCCCTCGGAGGCGAGCAGGTCCACGGCGTCGTCGGGGGTGTCCTCGGCGACCAGGGACGTGGTGAGGACGACCCGCGGACCCAGCGCCTGGACCGCCGCGACGGCGTCCTCGACCGAGCCGAGCGAGCGGGTGGTGGTGCCCGAGAGCAGGTCCAGCTCGTAGTGGTTGGGCGTCACCAGGTCGGCGGCCGGGACGGCGACCTCGCGCATGAACTCCTCGATGCCGGGGCGCACGAACACGCCCCGGCCGACGTCGCCGATGACCGGGTCGCAGCAGTAGACGGCGGCCGGGTTGGCCGCGCGCACCCGCGCCACCGTGCCGACGACGGCGTGCCCGATGTCGGCCGACCCGAGGTATCCCGACAGCACGGCATCGCAGCTGCCCAGCACACCGCGGTCGGCGACGCCCTGCACGATCTCCTCGATCGACTGGCCGTCGTACACCCGGCCGGTCCACCGGCCGTAGCCGGTGTGGTTGGAGAACTGGACGGTGTGCACCGGCCAGACCTCGATGCCGAGGCGCTGCAGCGGGAAGACGGCGGAGCTGTTCCCGACGTGGCCGTAGGTGACGTGGGACTGGACGGAGAGGACGGCGGTCACGACAGGCACCCTGGCACACGCCCTCCCCGTCGCGACCTCACCGGGTCGGCGGCTTCCTCCCCAGCGGGGAGCGTCCTCCCTCACCTCCCACGCCGCGGGAGGACGCGCCGTGATCAGGAAACCCGGGCTCAGGCGGTGGCGCCGGTGGTCCGCCCGGGGGCGAGCTCCACGTGCGGGCGGGACTGCCACAGCGCCCACTCCGCGCTGATGTCGCCGGCGGTGCGCAGCAGGTGGGGCAGGTGCTCGCCGACCAGCCGCTCGGTGGAGGTCTCCGCGGCGTGCACGGTGACGTTCATGGCGGCGCGGACGACGCCGTCGCCGTCCCGGACCGGCACCGCCACCGAGCGCACGCCCGGGGCCAGCTCCTCGTCGGCGAGCGCCCACCCGCGGGCGCGCACCTCGGTGAGCTCGGTCCGCAGCTGCTCGGGGGAGCGGCCGATCACCGGCGGCAGCCCGGCGCGGCTGGGCTGGGCGAGCACCCCGGCCAGCTCGTCCGGCGGGAGCGCGGCGAGGAGGACCTTCCCCTGCGAGGTCTGGGCCGCCGGGAAGCGGGTGCCGATGTCGACCCGGAGCGCGATCAGCTTGGGCACCGCGACCCGGGCGACGTACACGATGTCGGAGCCGTCGAGCTGGGCCATCGAGGACGACTCGCCGGTGCGCCCGACGAGCGCCTCCAGGTGCGGGCGGGCGATGTCCCAGAGCCCGAGGGCGCCCACGTAGGCCATGCCGAGGGTGAGCACCTTCGGGGTGAGCGCGAACGCGCCGGCCGACGACCGCACGAAGCCCAGCTCCTCGAGGGTGAGCAGCAGCCGCCGGGCGGTGGGGCGCGCCAGCCCCGCGGCGGCCGCCACCTCCGACAGCGTCATCACCGGGTGGTCGCGGTCGAAGCAGGCGAGGACGTCGAGGCCCCGTGCCAGCGCCTCGACGAAGTCGGGCCCGCTGCCGCGACCTGCCATGTCCGTCGTCCTCTCGTCGGTGCCGCGGTGCCGCGGTGGCGCGGCGGTCCCGCACACCCCCGCCGGAAGTGTGCGGGACCGCCCGGCGGGCCTACTGGTGCCGGGTCGACTGCTCGCCGGCCCGCTCGGTGGCCAGGTGCTCCTCGAACACCTGCTCCCGGGCGGCGTGCGTGCCGTGCGACTTGTAGTCGGTGTACTGGTAGGGGTTGTCCAGCACCTCGGTGTCGGGCAGGTCGGGGTACATGCCGCCGGCCCACGCCTCCTCGCCCATCGCGCCGCGGAGGTGCTCCACGGTCGCGTCCACCTCGCGGCGGACGGCGGCCAGGTCGACGTCGACCAGGCGGTGGGCGTGCTTCACGACCCGGCCGTCGACCAGCACCGTGTGCACGTCGCCGCGCTGCGCCTGGAAGGCGACGTGGCCGAAGGGGTTCAGCAGCGGGAAGGAGACCGGCGAGGCGTCGTTCTTGAT
Organism: Blastococcus sp. KM273129; assembly: GCF_021698995.1. NCBI lineage: Bacteria > Bacillati > Actinomycetota > Actinomycetes > Geodermatophilales > Geodermatophilaceae > Blastococcus > Blastococcus sp. KM273129. The sequence goes on from NZ_SSXB01000016.1 coordinate 7,030, forward strand.
CAGGACGACGTCGGCCTTCTTCCCCGGCTGCAGGGTGCCCAGGTCGTCGCGGCCGAGCGCCAGCGCCCCGCCGCGGGTGGCCCACTGGACGACGTCCTGGGCGCGCAGCTGGAGGTGGGTGACCGTCTCGCCCTTCAGGTGCGCCTCGAAGTGCTCGCGGGAGCGGTCGGCGCCCAGCGTGGTGCGCATCGCGGAGAACAGGTCGCCGCTCCACCACACGCTGGTGTCCATCGACAGCGAGACCGGGATGCCGTGCGAGCGCACCTGCCAGGTGGGCGGGTAGCCCTGCCCGGCGCTCTGCTCGGACTCCGTGGACACCGAGATCGACCCGCCGGTGGCGGCGATGCGGTGGTAGGAGTCGGGGGTGAGGGTGGCGGCGTGGACGTAGACCGTCTCGGGGGTCATGAAGCCGTGCTCGTGCATGAGGCGGATGCCGTCGTCGTTCGTGGCGCCCCACACGCCGGCGTGCGTGGTGACCGGCAGGCCCAGGTCGCGGGCCACCTCGAAGGCCGCCTTCTCCGGGAAGGAGGGGTCGCCCGTGACGTCGAAGGCCAGCTGCAGGCCGAGCTTGTCGTCGGCGGCGTCGCGGTGCCGCTCGAGGAAGGCGCGCACGCCCGCATCGGCGGTCCACTCCCACGGCGCGGCCTGGATGTTGCCGTAGGCCAGGACGAACCGGCCCGGCACCGAGCGCAGCGCCTCGACGGCGGCCTCGGCGTGGTCGACCGACTGGAGCCCGTGCGACCAGTCGACGGTCGTGGTGACGCCGGCCTCGAGCGCCTCCAGGGCCGAGAGCCGGTTGCCGGCCGCGACGTCCTCGGGGCGGAACTTCTTCCCGTGCTCGAGGTAGTACCAGACGAAGTACTGGGTCAGCGTCCAGTCGGCGCCGTATCCGCGCATCGCCGTCTGCCACATGTGGCGGTGGGTGTCGATCATCCCGGGCATCACGATGCCGCCCCGGGCGTCGATCTCCTGCGTGCCCTCGGGCACCTCCAGCGCCGGACCCACCGCGGCGATGCGGTCGTCCACGACCAGCACGTCCGCGTCGGGCAGGACGGTGCAGGTCTCGTCCATGGTCAGCACGGTCCCGCCGCGCAGGACCACCGGCCGGCCGGCCGCCGGAGCGGGCTCGGGGTGGGTCATCGTCTCCTCCTGGACGTCGTCGTCACATCGCCGGACCGGTGTCCGCTTGACGGACACCCACTGCGATCTGGGTCACGATGACGCCTGTGCGGGCGGCTGTCAACGGGGGGCGTCGCGCAAGTCCCGCGCCATCGGCCAGCGGTTGACAGCCTCGCGTGCGCGTCGGAGACTGCGGACGCCGATGAGCGGACGACTGTCCGCTCGTGTCGACGACGAGGAGTGTGCATCCCGGATGAGCGCTGACGCCGAGGACTCCGGGGGAGCGGTGGCCGGCCCGCTCTCCGGCCTGCTGGTGGCGGACTTCTCCCGCATCCTGGCCGGGCCCTACTCGACGATGCTGCTCGCCGACCTCGGCGCCGAGGTGGTCAAGGTGGAGGGCCCGAACGGGGACGACACCCGCACCTGGCAGCCGCCGGTGCGCGACGGCGTCTCGACGTACTACATGGGCGCCAACCGGAACAAGCGCTCGGTCGCCCTCGACCTGAAGGACCCCGCCGACCGGTCGGCCGCGCAGGAGCTGGCCCGCCGCGCGGACGTGCTGGTCGAGAACTTCAAGCCCGGCGGCCTGGCCCGCTTCGGCCTGGACTACGACGCCGTCGCGCGCACCAACCCCGGCGTCGTCTACGCCTCGATCAGCGGCTTCGGCAGCGCGCCCGAGGGGGCGTCGCTCCCGGGCTACGACCTCATCGTGCAGGCGATCTCGGGGTTCATGAGCCTCACCGGCGACCCCGACGGCTCGCCCTACCGCGGCGGGGTCGCGCTCTTCGACGTCATGGCCGGCCTGCACGCCACCATCGGCGTGCTCTCGGCGCTGAACCACCGGCACGCCACCGGGCGGGGGCAGCACATCGAGGTCAACCTGCTCTCCTCGGCGCTCTCGGGGCTGGTCAACCAGACCAGCGCCTACGTCGCCGGCGGCGTGGTGCCCTTCCGCATGGGCAACAGCCACCCCAGCCTCTTCCCCTACGAGCCGCTGCCCTGCGCCGACGGCGACCTGATCGTCACCGCCGGGAACAACGGCCAGTTCCGCAAGCTCGTCGAGGTGCTCGGCGTGCCCGAGCTCGCCGACGACCCGCGGTTCAGCCGCAACGAGGACCGCACCGCCAACCGCGACGAGCTGCGCCCGCTGCTGGTCGAGCGGCTGCGCACCCGCAGCAAGCAGGAGTGGTTCCGCGACATCATCGGCGCCGGCGTGCCGTGCGGGCCGATCAACACGATCGACCAGGGCGTCGCCTTCGCCCAGGAGGTCGGCCTGGACCCCGTCGTGGAGGTGGGGGAGGGCGCCGCCGCGGTGCCGACCGTGCGGAACCCGATCACCTTCTCCGAGACGCCGCCGGCCTACCGGCTGCCACCGCCGGGCCTGGACGAGCACGGCGCGGAGATCCGCCGCTGGCTCGGCGCACCCGAGGAGGGCACCCGGTGACCGCCGAGAACCCGCAGCCTCCCCGGTACCCGACGGCGCTCGGCGCCTCCAGCCTGGAGTCGATCACCCTGCTGGGCACGGACCTCGCCCGCGACGTGATGGGCACCGTGGGCTTCGGGGAGCTGGCCTTCTGGCTGGCCACCCAGCGGCGGCCCACGGCAGGGGAGACCCGCGTGTTCGAGGCGGTCCTGGCCGCGCTCGCCGACCACGGGTTCACCCCCACCGCGATCGTCACCCGGCTCACCTACCTCTCGGCGCCGGACTCGATCCAGGGCGCCCTGGCGGCCGGTCTGCTCGGCGGCGGGTCCCGCTTCCTCGGCGTCACGGAGGACTGCGGCCGCTTCCTGCACGACGTGCTCACCCGGGTGGAGGGCGGCCTCCCCACCGACGACGCCGGCTGGGACGCGCTCGCCCTGGAGACGGTGACGGCGCAGCGGGCGGCCGGTCGGTTCGTCCCGGGGCTCGGCCACCACGTGCACAAGCAGGGCGACCCGCGCACCCCGCGGCTGTTCGAGATCGCCGCCCAGGAAGGCCTGGTGGGCCCCCACCTGCAGCTGTTCGCCGCCATCGGCCGCACCCACGAGCAGGTGCTGGGCAAGCGGCTCCCGCTCAACGGCGCCGGTGTGTGCGGCGCGGCCCTGGCCGACCTCGGGCTGCCGATGGAGCTGCTGCGCGGCTTCGCCCTGCTGGCCCGCACCGCCGGGCTGATCGGCCAGCTGGCCGAGGAGCTGCGGCACCCGGTGGCCAACGACGTCTTCCTCTCGGTCGACCTCAACAACCAGCCGGTCGAGCCCGATCCGTTCGTCCCCGCGCCGCTGCCCGGCGCCGGGTCCCAGGGCTGAGGGGCCGGCCGTGCGCGCCGCCGTCCTGCACACGCCGGGGGAGACCCCGGAGCTGCGCGAGCACCCCGACCCCGGGCCCGCCAGCGACCGCACCGTCGTGCGGGTGACCGCGGCGCCCCTCGTGCCGCTCGACCTCCTGTGCGCCTCGGGCACCTCCTACTTCGGGCGCCCCGCGGTGCCCTACGTGCCCGGGGTGCAGGGCGTGGGCGTGGTCGAGAGCGGGCCCGGCCACGCGCCGGGCACGCGGGTCTGGTTCAGCACCACCGCCGGCATGGCCCCCGGCGACGGCAGTCTCGCGGAGCGGTGCGCGGTGCCGGCCGAGGACGCCGTCCCCGTGGCCGCCGACGTCGACGACGCCGCGCTGGCCGCGCTCGGGCTCTCCGCCGTCGCCGCGTGGATGTCGCTGACCTGGCGCGGTGGTCTGCAGCGCGGCGAGCACGTGCTCGTGCTCGGCGCCGGCGGCGCGGTCGGGCAGTCGGCGGTGGGCGCGGCGCGGCTGCTGGGCGCCGGCCGCGTCGTGGCAGCGGCCCGCTCGGCCGCGGCCCGGGAGCGGGCGCTGGCCGCGGGCGCCGACGCGGTCGTGGCCCTGGACGCCGACGTGGAGACGCTCGCGGAGCGGTTCGCCGAGGCGGCCGGCGGCCGGCTGGACCTCGTCGTCGACCCCGTCTTCGGCGCGGCCGCGACGGCCGCGGCGCGGGCGCTCTCCGCCGGCGGGCGGCTGGTCAACCTGGGCGGCGCCTCCGGGGACACCGCGGAGTTCTCCTCCGCGGTGCTGCGCGGCAAGGCGGCGGCGGTGCTCGGGTACACGAACAACGCGCTGACTCCCGCGCAGCGGGCCGAGGCCGTCGGCTCGATCGCCCGCGAGGCGGCGGCCGGCCGGCTGGCGGTCGCCCACGAGCGGGTGCCGCTGGCCGACGTCGCCGGCGCCTGGCGGCGGCAGGCCACCGGTGACCCCGGCGTCCGGCTGGTCCTGACGCCCTGAACGAGCAGGCCCCGCGCGGGAACCGCGAGGGGAGGAGGTGCGCGGCCGGCAGCGGCCGCGCCGGACGGCAGGAGGACCGTCGTGGACCTGGTGACCGAGGAGAACATCACCGACCTCGCGGTGGAGCGCTGGGCCACCGCCCGCGACCCGCGGCTGGCGGAGGTCATGACCGCGCTCGTGCGGCACCTGCACGACTTCGCCCGCGAGGTGCGGCTGACCGAGGACGAGTGGATGGCCGCCGTCCAGTGGCTGACCGCCACCGGGAAGATCAGCACCGAGAAGCGCGAGGAGTTCATCCTCGCCTCCGACGTGGTGGGCCTGTCGATGCTCGTCGTCCAGATGAACCACCGGCTCGACCCGAAGGCGACCCCGGCCACGGTGCTGGGCCCCTTCCACATCGAGGGCTCCCCGGAGCTCGGGTACGGCGACGACATGTCCGACGGGCTGCCCGGCACCCCGCTGTACCTGCACGGCCGGGTCACCGACCTCGACGGCGCCCCGGTGGCCGGCGCCGTGCTCGACGTCTGGCAGTCGGACTCCGAGGGCCTCTACGAGTCCCAGCTCGCCGAGGTGGACGAGGCGCGGCTGCGGGCCAAGTACACGACCGACGACGACGGCCGGTACTGCCTGCGCACGATCGCCCCGCTGGGCTACTCGATCCCGATGGACGGACCGGTCGGCGACCTGGTGGCGCGCACGGAGATCAGTCACTTCCGGCCGGCGCACATCCACTTCCTGATCAACGTGCCCGGCTTCGAGCCGCTGATCACCCACCTGTTCCAGGAGGGCGCGCAGTACCTGGACAGCGACGTCGTCTTCGGGACGAAGCAGGAGCTGGTGACCGCCTTCGAGGAGCGGGAGCCGGGGGCCACGCCCGACGGCGGTTCGATCGACGTGCCGTGGCTGGAGTCGCGCTACGACTTCGTGCTCCAGCGGCGCGCCTGAACGCCCGCGCGGCGGTGCGGTCGGCCGCGCCGCCGCGCGGTGCCCGCCCGGCGGGGACCTCGTCCGCCGTGCGTGCCCGACCGGGTCGTGGGTAGGAGCCGCCCCGACCGGTTGCGCACGACGGAGAGACGAGGAGGCCACCCGTGGCCCTGGACTACCCGACCCTGCCCGGCGACATCGACCACCTGATCGCCGACGACCACGCGATCGTCGAGCGGCAGTTCCAGCACCTGGAGGCCGGCCGCGGCAACCGCCGCGTGCTGGTGGACCAGGTCGCCTTCGAGCTGGCGCTGCACGCGTTCGCCGAGGAGACGGTGCTCTACCCGATCTGGACCGAGATCGGGATGACCGACGAGCACGACGACGCCGAGCACGAGCACCAGGAGATCAAAGAGCTGCTCGTCGTGCTCGGCCGCACCGAGCCGGGCGAGCAGGAGTTCGAGGAGGCGCTCGCCAAGCTCATCGGCGTCGTCCGGCACCACGTGGACGACGAGGAGACCGACGAGCTGCCGGAGTTCCGCCGCAAGGCCGGCCCCGACCGCATGGCGCAGCTGGGCAGGGAGTTCCTGGCCGCCAAGCGGCAGGCGCCGACCCGGCCGCACCCGCACGCCCCGGACGAGGGCATCGCGGAGCGGATCGCGGGCATGCTGGCCAAGCCGCTGGACCACGTCCGCGACCTGCTCTCCGGCAAGCAGAAGGAGATGGCCACCGACGCCTCCGGGCTGCTCGACCCGCAGGCGCAGGCGATCGTCGACGCCCACTCCTCGCTCGGCCCGCTGCCCGTCGAGATCCTCGAGCCCGACCAGGCACGCAAGCAGCCCGGCCCCGACGACGCGGTGAAGAAGGTCATGGCCGACAGGGGCATCGAGGGGCCGGAGCCGGTCGGCTCGGTCGAGGACATCGTGATCCCCGACGCCGCCGGCGGTCAGATGCGCATGCGCGTCTACCAGCCCGCCGACGCGGGCCCCGAACCGCTCCCGGTGGTCTTCTGGATCCACGGCGGCGGCTGGGTGCTGTTCGACATCGACACCTACGACGCCTCCTGCCGCGGGCTCACCGACAAGGCCCGCGCCATGGTCGTCAGCCCCGACTACCGCCGCGCCCCCGAGGCGGTCTTCCCGGCCGCGCACGACGACGTCCTGACCGCCTACCGCTGGGTCGTGCAGCACGCCGCCGAGCTGGGTGGTGACCCGGCGCGCATCGGCATCGGCGGCGAGTCGGTCGGGGGGACCATGGCCGCGGCGACGGTGCTCCAGCTCGCGCAGGCCGGCGAACCGGTGCCCGCGGCCGCCGTCTGCGTCTACCCGCTCACCACGGGCGAGCAGGTCGGCGAGTCGATGGCGGACGCCGCAGACGGCCGCCCCCTCAACCGTGCACTCCTCTCCTGGATGGCCATGCACGCCTTCGAGGGGAAGCCGGATGCAGCGGCGGATCCACGGGTCGACCTCCTGGGCTGGGGCCGCGAGCAGCTGGCGGTCATGCCGCCGACGCTGGTGGTCACCGGCGAGCGCGACGTGCTGCGCAGCCAGGGGCAGCGGTTCGCGGAGAACCTCCAGGCGGCCGGCGTGCCCACGACGCACCGCTACTACCCCGGCGTCATGCACGAGTTCTTCGGCGCCGCCGCGGTCCTCGACAAGGCCGAGCAGGCGCAGCAGGAGGCGGCGCAGCACTTCGTGCGGGCCTTCGGGGCCGCCCGGCCTCCCGTGGGCGTCGCGCCGTCCGGCCGCACGGTCCGGTGACGATGCCGGCGCGGCGGCCCGGCTGACGGTACGGGCGGGACCGGACCGGGGTAGGGGCCAGGCATGTGGTTCGACTCCTGGTCCGATCTCGGCCGTGTCCTGGCGGTGGGGGCGAGCGCGTACGTCGCGCTCGTCGTCGTCCTCCGCTTCTCCGGCAAGCGGACGCTCGCGAAGCTCAACGCCTTCGACCTGGTCGTCACGGTGGCGCTCGGTTCGACGCTGGCGACGATCCTGCTCAGCGCCGACGTGAGCTGGGTGGAGGGCGTCGTCGCGCTCGCCCTCCTCGCGGCGCTCCAGTTCGTCATCGCGTGGGTCACCGTCCGGTGGCCCGCGTTCCGCGGGGTGGTGACGGCCGAGCCGACGCTGCTGCTCCGCGACGGGGAGCCGGTCGCGGAGGCGCTGCGGGAGCAGCGGGTCAGCATGGAGGAGATCCGGCAGGCCGTGCGCGCGACCGGCTCGGGGGACGTCTCGTCGATCGGCGCGATCGTGCTGGAGTCCGACGGCTCGCTCAGCGTGATCTCGGCCGGGCAGATGGGCGACGGCTCGGGCCTCGACGGGGTCCGCCGCGCCGATCGCTGAGCTCGGGCCCTGCCCGCCGCGCCGCCGGGTACGCGGTCCCCGGCGGCGCGACGGGGCCGTCAGGGGGCGACGACCGCCTTGGTCCAGCCGCTCTCGCGCCGGTCGAAGGTCTCGTAGGCGTCGAGCACCGAGGGCATGTCCTCGACCTGGGTGAGCACGGTCGAGGGGTCGATCGCGCCGGTGCGGACCAGGTCGAGCAGGTGCGGGATGTACCGGCGGTGGTTGCAGTTGCCCATCTTCACCGTAAGGTTCTTGTTCATCGCCGCACCGATCGGATAGCTGGTCATCTCCGGCGGGTAGACGCCGATGATCCCGATCGTCCCGGCCTTGGCCACGGCCTGCACCGCCCACTGCGCCGCCTGGCTCGGGGCGTCCCCGGCGACCCAGTTCGCCCCCTGCGGGTTCTGCTCGGGCGCCACCTGCGCGCGCTCCTGGTCGAAGCTCCCCGCCTGCTGCTCGGCCGTCTCCGCTGCCGGGCCGGACTTCGGCCGCTGCGCGTCCACGCCGACGGCGTCGATGACGCGGTCGACGCCGATCCCGCCGGTGAGCTCCTGGACGACGGCGACCGGGTCCTCGGCGTTGAAGTCGATCGCCTCCGCGCCCCGTCCGCGCGCCTGGTCGAGCCGGCTGGCGATGCCGTCGACGACGAGCACCCGCCCGGCACCCTGCTGGAAGGCGCTCGTGACCGCGAACTGGCCGACCGGACCGGCGCCGAGCACCAGCACGGTGTCGCCGGACCCCACCTCGGCCAGCCGCGCGCCGAACCAGGCCGTCGGGTAGATGTCCGACAGCAGGATCGCCTGGTCGTCGGTCACCTCCGGCGGCAGCCAGACCGGGCCCACGTGGGCGAACGGGATGCGGGCGTACTGGGCCTGCAGCCCGTCGACCGGGCCGGTGGTCTGCGGTCCGCCGAAGAAGCAGGTGCCGGCCGACGGGCCGTTCGGGTTCGCGTTGTCGCACTGCGCGTAGTAGCCGGCGCGGCAGTAGGAGCAGACGCCGCAGCCGACGGTGGACGGGATGACGACCCGGTCCCCGGCGCGCAGGTTGCGCACGCCCGGGCCGGTCTCGCGCACCACGCCCACCGCCTCGTGGCCGAGGATGGTGCCCTCGACCATGCCCGACATGGTGCCGCGCACGAAGTGCAGGTCGGTGCCGCAGATGCCGCTCGCGGTGATCTCCACGATCGCGTCGGTCGGGTCCTGGACGGTCGGGTCGGGGACGTCGTCCAACCGGATGTCCCCGACGCCGTGCCACACGACAGCCTTCACGTCCGTTCTCCTCTCAGGCGTTCCGGCCGGGCCGCAGCAGGACCTTGGTCCAGCCGTCGTCCCGCTGGTCGAAGTGCTGGTAGCCCTCCACGGCCTGGTCCAGGCCGAGCTCGTGGGAGGTGATGAGGCCGGGCGTGGCCCGGCCGGCCACGATCAGATCGCGCAGCTGGCGGTTGTACCGCTTGACCGGCGCCTGCCCGGTGCCCATCGACTGCCCCTTGGTGAAGAAGGTCCCGAACTGCCACGGGATCCGCCCCTGCTGGGCCAGCTCGCCGTTCGCCCCCGGGTCGGCCGGCATGTAGACGCCGACGACGCCGATCCCGCCGGCCGAGCGCACCACCTGGGCCAGGTTGTCCAGCACCAGCTCGGGGTGCTCCTCGCCGGAGGGGTCGTGCGCCTGGTAGCCGACGGCCTCCACGCCCCGGTCGACGCCGCGCCCGCCGGTGGCGTCCATCAGCTGCTCGACCGGGTCGTGCGCGCTGAAGTCGACCGGCGTGGCACCGAACCTCTCGGCCAGCGCGAGCCGGTCGGTCTCCTTGTCGACGACGAAGACCTGCGAGGCGCCGCGGATCATGGCGCTGTGCGCGGCCATGAGGCCGACGGGCCCACCGCCGAAGACCGCGACCCGGTCGCCGGGCTGGAAGCCGGAGAGCTCCACGCCGTGCCAGCCGGTCGGGAAGATGTCCGAGAGCATCGTGAAGTCGTTCTCGTGCTCCTCGCCGGCGGGCAGGTGGAGCAGGTTGAAGTCGGCCCAGGGCACCCGCAGGTACTCGGCCTGGCCGCCGTCGTAGGGCCCCATGTTCGCGTAGCCGTAGGCGGCGCCGTCCACTCCTTCGGTCGGGTTCGCGCGCAGGCAGAACGACGTCCACCCCTGGGTGCAGGTCCGGCACGTGCCGCAGGCGATGTTGAAGGGCACCGACACGCGGTCGCCGACCTGGACGCGGTCGACCCCCTCGCCGACGGCCTCGACGACGCCCATGTTCTCGTGACCGAGGACCTTGCCCTCCTCGACGGGTGTGCGGCCCTCGTACATGTGCAGGTCGGACCCGCAGATGTTCGTGGTGGTGATGCGGATGATCGCGTCGGTCGGGGACTGGATCGTCGGGTCGGGGACCTCTTCGACGGTGACCTGCTTCGGGCCCCGGTAGACGACGGCCTTCATGGACTGGTCCTTCCGCTGGGGGACGGCGGCGGTGCCGCCGGGAACGGGCACCGACCCCGGCAGGGATTGGCTTCCCCGGGGGTCATGCGCCGCTCCGGCACTACCCGGTCCGGCTGCCGGTACTCGGTCGTCCTCGATCCGATCGCGGTCCGCACTTCCGGGCGGACCCGGCTCGGTTTGCCGCGACCGCGGCGCGGCGGGAGGCTGCGCCCAGGGAGCACCGACCGGAGGGGGCGGCGATGACGGCGCGGCAACCGAAGGAGATGGCCCAGGCGGCCACCGCGATGGGCGCCAAGAAGGTCGACCGCAGCTGGGACCGGGTGCTGGTCAGCGCCTTCCTGGCCGGGGCCTACATCGCCTTCGGCGGCCTCGTGGCGATCACCGTCTCCTCGGGGCTGGACCCGGAGACGTGGGGGACGCTGCCGACGCTCTTCACCGGGGCGACGTTCACGCTCGGCCTCGTGCTGGTGCTCATCGCCGGCTCGGACCTCGCCACCGGCAACATGCTGCTGGTCCCGCTGGGCGCCATGCACGGCAGGCTCGGCCTGGGCGACGTCGCCCGCAACCTCACCCTCGTCCTGCTGGGCAACCTGGTGGGGGCGCTGTTCGTGGCCTACTTCCTCGCCGTCCAGACCGGGGTGATCGGCGACGCGGACGCGGCGGGCAGCGCGGCGCTCACCTACGAGCGGCTGGCCTCCATCGCCGAGGGGAAGGCGCTGGGGGAGTCGCCGTGGCAGACCTTCCTGCGGGCGGTCGGCTGCAACTGGCTGGTCTGCCTGGCGGTGTGGATGTCGCTGGCGGCGACGTCGGTGTCGGGCAAGATCCTGGCGATCTTCTTCCCGATCATGGCCTTCGTGGCGATGGGCTTCGACCACGTCGTCGCCAACATGTTCTTCCTGCCGGCCGCGATCTTCGCCGGGGTCCCCGACATCGGTTGGGACGACACCCTGCTCAACTGGCTGCTGGCCGGGGCCGGGAACCTGGTCGGCGCCGTCGTCTTCGTGGCCACCTCCTACTGGTACCTGTTCCTGCGGGACGAGGCCGGGCCGTCGGCGCCCGAGGCCGCGGCCGAGCCGGCCGAACGGGGCTGACCGACCGCGCGTCACGGGATCGTCATGCGGCCGCCGCGTACGACGGTGGACGGCGGGGGTAGGGGCCGGTCCGGCGAGAGCTCCCGGGTGCGTCCGCACCCGGGCCGACCACCGGAGAGGGGATCGACGTGACCGTCGCCGCCCAGATGCTCGACACCTACCCGAAGGACCTCGGCGGGGTGGACCGGCAGAAGCTCCTGGAGTGCATCGAGGCCTGCTTCGAGTGCGCGCAGGCCTGCACCGCGTGCGCCGACGCCTGCCTCAGCGAGGACACCGTCGCGGAGCTGACGAAGTGCATCCGCACGAACACCGACTGCGCGGACATCTGCGACACCACCGGCCGGGTCCTGTCCCGGCACACCGGCTACGACGCCAACCTCACCCGCGCCGTCCTGGAGGCCTGCGCCGCGGCGTGCAAGGCGTGCGGTGACGAGTGCGGCGAGCACGCCGGGATGCACGAGCACTGCCGGGTCTGCGCCGAGGCCTGCCGGCGCTGCGAGGCCGCCTGCCGGGACCTGATCAGCAGCCTGGGCTGACCGGGATGGCGCCGACCGGTGCCCTGGACGGCGGCGCGCGATGACCGTCGACGTGCTGCTGGCGGCGGCGGGCGCCCTCGCGCTCGTCGCCGCGGCCTGGTCGACGGCCATCCGCCGGCTGCCGGTCAGCGAGCCGCTGATCGCCCTCGGGCTGGGCGTGCTGCTCGGACCGGCCGTCCTGGACCTGGTGCGCCTGCCCGACCTGCTCGCCGACCACGCCTGGTTGCACACCGCCGCGCGGCTGCTGCTGGCCGTGTCGGTGATGTCGATCGCACTGCGCTACCCCTTCCACGTCGCCCGCTCCCGCCTGCGGCCGGTCGCCCTGCTCCTGGTGGTCGTCATGCCGGTGATGGCGCTGGTCAGCACGGGTCTGGCCGCGGCGGTGCTGGGTGCCGGTCTCGGCGTGGCGGCGCTGCTGGGTGCGGCGCTGGCGCCCACCGACCCGGTCCTCGCCTCGAACGTCGCCACCGGTGAGCCCGCCGAGCAGGACATCCCCGGCCGGGACCGCCAGCTCCTCTCCCTGGAGTCCGGGGCCAACGACGGCCTGGCCCTCCCGCTCGTGCTGGTCGCCGTGGCGGTCGCCGGCCCGCTGACCGTGGGCGAGGCGCTGCTCGAGTCGCTCTGGCAGGTGGTCGGTGCGGTGCTGATCGGGGTCCTGCTCGGCTGGCTGGGCGGCCGCGCCCTGCGCGCCGGGGCCGACCACGGGTCCGCCGACCCCGGCCCCGAGCTGGTGTTCACCGTGGTCCTGGCCTTCGCCGTGCTGGGCCTGGCCGGCCTGGCCCACGTCGACGGGATCCTCGCCGTGTTCGTCTGCGGGCTGGCCTTCAACGCGGTCAGCACCGGGCGGGAGCGGACGGCGGACGTGCGCATCGACGAGGCGGTGAACCGGTTCGTCGTCCTGCCGCTGTTCCTCGCCTTCGGCGCGCTGCTGCCGTGGGCGGAGTGGCGGGCACTGGGGTGGAGCGGCGTCGCCTTCGCCGTCGCGGTGCTCCTCCTGCGCCGGCCCCCGGTCGTCTACCTGCTCCGCCGCCCGCTGGGCCTGGGGCGGCCGGACGCCGTCCACCTGGGCTGGTTCGGACCGATCGGGATCTCGGCGCTGTTCTACCTCACGCTGGAGTCCGAGCGCCTGCAGGTCGACCCGGTCGTCCTCGTGGCGGGCTCGCTGGTGGTCGCCGCCAGCACGGTGGTCCACGGGCTGACCGCGACCCCGGGCCGGGTGGTGTTCCGGGAGGTGACCGCCGGCCGCGCCGACGGCGGCTCCTGACCCGGGACGCGGGGCGGTGCATGACGAGACCGTGTCACCAGGCGCACCGGTCGGCGCGCACGGTTTCGCGAGGTCGGTCCGGGGAAGGGGTGGCCGCAACCACGCCGGTGAGCAGCCGCCGGCGCCTCCGCCGCGGGACGTGGCCGCCACGTCGCCACCGGCAGGGCCCGCCCGCGCGGCATCCCAGCACGACCCCGACCTCCCGGAGGACGCACGTGACGCGCATCGACCGGATCGCCGAGCCCTGGGGCACCCGCACCCCGTACGGGCCCGGCGAGCAGTGGCCCACCCGGGTGGACAGCCACCTCGCCGACGGGCTCACCGAGGCCGACGTCGACCGCTGGGTGCAGTCGGCGACGATCCTGCACTCCAACGGGGACGGCCTGGACATCGCCGTGAAGGACGACCGGATCGTCGGCGTCCGCGGCCGCGCCGTCGACCGGGTGAACCACGGCCGGCTGGGGCCCAAGGACCTCTTCGGCTGGCAGGCCAACAACTCGCCCGACCGGCTCACCGAACCGCTCATCCGGCGCGACGGCGAGCTGGTCGAGACCGACTGGGACACCGCGATGGACGCGGTCGCCGGCCGGTGCAGGGAGCTGCTGGCCGAGCAGGGGCCCAGCGCGATCAGCTTCTACACCACCGGGCAGCTGTTCCTGGAGGAGTACTACACCCTGGGGCTCATCGCCCACGGTGGTATCGGCACCAACCACGTCGACGGCAACACCCGGCTGTGCACCGCGACGGCCGCGGCAGCGCTCAAGGAGTCCTTCGCCTGCGACGGGCAGCCGGGCTCCTACACCGACATCGACCACGCCGACGTCATCGCGCTGTACGGCCACAACATGGCCGAGACCCAGACGGTGCTCTGGACCCGCATCCTGGACCGGTTGGCCGGCCCCAACCCGCCGAAGGTCGTCTGCATCGACCCGCGGGAGACCCCCGTGGCCCGGCACGCCACCGTGCACCTCGCCCCGCGGCCGGGCACGAACGTCATGCTGGCCAACGCGCTGCTGCACGAAGTCATCGGCAACGGCTGGGTCGACGCCGGCTACGTGGAGCAGCACGCGGTCGGTTTCGAGGAGCTGGCCGAGCGGGTCCGGGACTACCCGCCCGAGCTCGCCGCCGAGGTCTGCGACGTCCCGGTCGAGCGGATCCGGGAGGCCGCCCGCGTCATCGGCACCGCCGAGCGGCTCGTGTCCTCGGTGCTGCAGGGCTTCTACCAGGCCAACCAGGCGACGGCGGCGGCCGTGCAGGTCAACAACATCCACATCGTCCGCGGCATGCTCGGCAAGCCCGGCTGCGGGATCCTGCAGATGAACGGCCAGCCCACCGCGCAGAACACCCGCGAGTGCGGCGCCGACGGCGACCTGCCGGCCTTCCGCAACTGGTCCAACGACGAGCACATCGCCGACCTCGCCCGGGTGTGGAACGTCGACCCGATGGACATCCCGCACTACTCGCCGCCGACGCACGCCATGCAGATGTTCCGGTACGCCGAGGAGGGCTCCATCCGGTTCATGTGGGTGCAGGCGACCAACCCCGCCGTCTCCCTCCCCGAGCTCGGCCGGATCCGCGAGGTCCTCGCCCAGGAGCGGCTCTTCCTCGTGGTGCAGGACATCTTCCTGTCCGAGACCGCCCAGCTCGCCGACGTCGTGCTGCCCGCCGCCACCTGGGGCGAGAAGACCGGCACCTTCACCAACGTCGACCGGACGGTGCACCTGTCGGAGAAGGCGGTCGAGCCGCCGGGGCACGCCAGGCCCGATCTCGACATCTTCCTCGACTTCGCCCACCGCCTGGGCCTGAAGGACAAGGACGGCGCACCGCTGGTCAAGTGGTCGACGCCCGAGGAGGCGTTCGAGGGGTGGAAGGAGTGCACCCGCGGCCGGCCCTGCGACTACACCGGTCTCTCCTACGACAAGCTCCGCGGGGGCAGCGGCATCCAGTGGCCGTGCAACGACGAGCACCCGGACGGGACGGAGCGCATCTACGTCGACGGGCAGTTCTGGTCCGATCCGAGCTACTGCGAGAGCTACGGCCGCGACCTCGTCACCGGGGCGCCGCTGTCCCCGGTCGAGTACAAGGCGATGAACCCGTCGGGCAAGGCGGTCCTGAAGGCCGCCGAGTACGTGCCGCCGCACGAGGTGATCAGCGAGGACCACCCCTTCCAGCTGATGACCGGGCGCACCCTCTACCACTTCCACACCCGGACCAAGACCGGGCGGGCGCCGCAGCTGCAGGGGGCGGCGCCGGAGGTGTGGGCCGAGATGGCGGCGAGCGACGCGGCCGACCGCGGCCTCACCGAGGGCGACGTGCTCGAGATCAGCACCCCCCGCGGGAGGGTCGAGGCGAAGCTGCGGATCAGCGGGATCCGCCCCGGGGTGGTCTTCCTGCCGTTCCACTACGGCTACTGGGACGCACCCGGCGGCCACGAGCCGGGCGGGAAGCGTGGCCGCGCGGCGAACGAGCTGACCATCACCGACTGGGATCCGTGCTCCAAGCAGCCGATCTTCAAGACCGCGGCCGCGGCCGTGAAGCGCCTGGAGAAGGCCGACGGTCCGTCCCCGGCGCCGACCACCACCGGCTCGCGGCCGGTGACCGACGGCGTCCCACCCACCACCGGCGGCGACGCCGCCCTGTGCACCGAGGAGCTGGCGACCGTGGCCGGAGGCGACCGGTGAAACTGCACCTGGCGATCGAGGAGCTGCACCGCTCGGAGAACCACCTCGCCGGCGCGCTGCTGGCGATGTCGGACCGGCACAAGGCCGACCACGAGGTCTTCCACGTGGCCCGCGACATCGCCCGCTGGTCGCAGGACCACGTCCGGGCGCTGGCCCGGATCGGCGGTGACTTCGGGCTCGACCTGGAACCGGAGCCGAAGGGCGACCCGACCGTGCTGGAGAAGGCGCGGCAGAAGGCATCGGACCTGCTGGGGCGCAGCAGCACCCCCGGGATGCTGCTGCTGGCCGACCTGCGGCACATCTACCGCGAGGCCTCGGGCACCTCCCTGGACTGGGAGCTGCTCGCCCAGGGGGCGCAGGGGGCGCGGAAGAAGGAGCTGCTCGAGCTCGCCGAGCGCTGCCACCCCGACACCCTGCGCCAGGTCCGCTGGGCCAACGCCAAGCTCAAGGAGTCCGCGACCCAGGTGCTGGTCAGTTGAGCACCGACGGCGCGACGTCCCCGGCCGGCACGCGGATCGTGCTGCGCCCGCTGGCCACCCCCCTCCCGCTCGGTTTCCTGGCCCTGGCGCTGGCCACGACGATGTTCAGCGCGGTGCAGCTGGGCTGGATCCCGCCGGACGAGGGGCGGGTGGCGGGCTACACCGCGCTCGTCGCCACCGTGCCGCTGCAGCTGCTGGCCTCGGTCCTCGGCTTCCTCACCAGGGACCCGGTGGCGGCCACCGGCATGGGGTTGCTCAGCGGCACCTGGGCGATCGCCGGCGTCACCACGCTGACCACCCCGCCGGGCTCGACCAGTGACGGCCTGGGCGTGCTGCTGGCGGTGGCGGGGCTGGCCATGCTGGTGCCCGCCGCCGCGGCCGCGGGCAGCAAGATCGTGCCGGCCGCGGTGATGGCGCTGGCCGGCACCCGCTTCGTCGTGACCGGCATCCACGAGGTCAGCGGGTCCGACGCCTGGGAGACGGTCGCGGGCTGGGTCGGGCTCGCCCTGGCGGTCCTCGCCGCCTACGCGGCGCTGGCCCTGGAGCTGGAGGGGGCGCAGGAGAAGACCGTCCTCCCGCTGGGCCGCCACGGCCCCGGCCGCGCCGCGATGTCCGGGGAGGGGCCGCTCGCCCCGCAGCGGCTGATCGAGGAGGCCGGGGTCCGCCCGCAGCTGTGAGGACCTTCCGGCGTCCAGCGGCGGTCAGCCGGCCTCCCCGGCCGGCGATCGGGGGCTGAGCCGCCGGGCGGGCGACCACCGGCCGGCCAGGGCCTCCTCGACCGCCGCACGCCAGGCGTCGGTCTCGCGGCTGCCGATCGACGTGCTCTCCAGCGCCTGGTCCACGGTCCGGTCGAGCAGGGCGCGCAGCGAGGAGTCGAAGCCCTCGCCGCGCACCCGCCACGCCAGCTCGTGGAGCAGCCCGGCGATCCGGCGCAGCACCGCCGGCTGCCCCGAGGCGTACTGCAGCGGCTCCTCCAGGCCCAGGGAGAGCAGCTCCTCGGCGGTCCACCGCGGCACGAGCAGCCGCACCACGCCGTCCTCGTCCCGCCAGGCGCGCAGGCTGCTGCGGCGGGGGAGGAGGTCACCGAGCAGCGCCGACACGTGCGAGAGCGCGTGGACGGCGGTCGTCGGGTCGTTGATCCCCGGCGACAGCGCCCGGCCGGCGATGTCGACGATCTTGCGGAGGCTGTAGGCCGGGTCCTGCTCGGGGCTGCGCTCGTAGGAGAGCGTGACGCCCTCGTTCACCGCGTCGCGGAGCGCCCCGGGGTCGCCGTCGACGCCGCCCTCGCGCCGCCAGGCCTCGGCCAGCGGCGTGCCGGCGACGACGGCGTCGCCCGTGCGGGGGGAGAGGGCGAGGACCACACCCGCGTCGCGGGCCGCTCGCACCAGGCGCTGGGCGTCGACGCGGACGACGAAGCCGCTGCGGGTCGCCAAGAGCTGGGTGGCCCGGCCCTCCGGCCGGACGGGGGTGTCCTCCGGCTCCTCCTCGTCCCGGACGGCCAGGGTCGCCTCGGCGTGGACGTCGCGCAGCATCGTCTCCACCCGCAGCGAGCGGGCCAGGTGGCCGAGGAAGACCACGAGGGCCACGACGCTGCCGAGGGCGAACAGGAACGCCAGCGTGATCGAGACCCGCGGCACGAAGGAGTCGTCACCCGCCGCAGCCTCCGCGGTCCGCACCGTCCGCAGCACCGTGAGCGCGTAGACGAAGGTGCCGGTGAGCTGCGCCAGCGTGTACTGGACCACGCGGTCGGTGGCGAAGGTCTGCAGCAGCCGGGGGGAGTACTGGCTGCTGCCCAGCTGCAGCGCGACGACCGTGAGCGAGAAGATGACGCCGGTCACGGAGATCAGCGAGCCCGCGATCGCCGACAGCAGGTCGCGGGCCGCGGCCGGGCCGCCCCCGAACACGAAGCCCAACGGCGATCCCGGGCCACCGGTGCCGAGGAGCCGGTCCACGACCGGCATCCCGATACCGAGCGCGACGGCGAGCACGAGCGTCAGCAGCGGGATCGGCCACAGGGCGCTGCGCATCGACCGCCACAGGCGGCGGACGGGGTGGATCTCGTGCACGGGCTCAGTCCTCGCTCGACGGGCCGGGGCCCGGGGTCGGGGTGGTGCCGGGCGGCGCCACCGACTGGAACTGGTCACGGCCGACGGGCCCGTCGGAGAGCCCGACGTCGGTGGGCACCTCCAGCGGCCTCCCGTCGAGCAGGAAGCGCACCCGGGCGGTGCCGGGCAGCTCGGTCAGCGTCCAGACGACCTGGGCGACGGCGAGCAGCTGGTTGCCGCCGGTGATGCCGGCGAACTCCTCGGTGACGTTCACCGCGGTGATGCCGCCGGGCAGGCCCTCGTCCGCGACGATCGACTGCGGGGCCACGGCGGTGCGCAGGCCGCCGATCACCTCCGCCCGCGTGGGGCCGGTCGCGAGCAGGGTGACGGCGTTCTCCGGGGTGGCGGCCCGCGTCGCCCGGGGGGCCGGCGCCAGGTCGGCCCCGCGCACGAAGTAGACGACGACCTCGGGCCCGGCGTCGTCGGCCTGCGGCGTGGCGGTGCCCGGCGGGGCGGTGGGCACGGCGATGCGCTCCGGCTGCGGCTGCGGGTCCACGCCGCACCCGGTGAGCACCGCGAGGACGCACAGTGCGACGGCCAGCGCCCTCACGGCCCGGCCTCCACGGGCAGGGAGACGACGAACCGGGCGCCGCCGTCCGGGCCGTCCTCGACGTGCACCGTGCCGCCCATCAGCCGGACGTGCCGGGCGACGAGGGCCAGGCCCAGCCCGGAACCCTCGGTGCTGGTGCGGACGCTCCCCGCGCCCCGGGCGAACCGCTCGAAGACCCGGTCGCGCTCGGCCGCGGCCACCCCCGGGCCGGCGTCGTCGACGGTCACCAGTGCGCGGTCGCCGGCGCGCGTCACCGCGATCCCGGTGACGCCGCCGCCGTGCTTGTCGGCGTTGTCCAGGAGGTTGCCGAGCACCCGCTCCAGGCGGCGCTTGTCGGCGCACACCGGCACCCCCTCCGCGTCGGGGTGCACGGTCAGCAGGGCCGCGGTGGCGCCGTCCAGCCGGTGCCGGGCGGCGACCTCCCGGGTGAACGCGGACAGCTGCACGGGTTCCAGGGCGACGTCGGCGCTGCCGGCGTCGGCCCGGGAGATCTCCAGCAGGTCGGCGACCAGGCGCTCGAACCGCTCCACCTCGGAGCGGAGGAGCCCCAGCGCCTCTGCCTGCTCGGCGTCGCCCGGGTCGGCGGTGGCCTCGACCAGGTCCAGGGCGCCCATCATCGTGGTCAGCGGGCTGCGCAGCTCGTGGCTGACGTCGGCGGCGAAGCGGGCGTCGCTGCGCACCCGCTGCTCGAGCGCCTCGGCCGTCTGGTTGAACGACGCCGCGATGGGGGCGAGCGACGGGTCCCCACGCGGGTCGATGCGGGTGTCCAGCGCGCCGCCGGCCACGGCGGCCGCCGCGGCGGAGATCCGGTCGAGCGGGCGCAGGGTGGGGCCGGTGAGCCACCAGCCGACCACCACCGCCAGCGGCACCGAGCCGAGCACCGCGACCGCGAGCACCGTGGCGAGCACGCGGTAGGTCCGGTCGAGCTCGCCCAGCGGGAACACCTCGATGTAGGCCGAGCCCAGCTCGGCCAGCGGCACGGCGACGGCCATCACCGTCTCGGCGTCGAGCTCGATCCGCTGCCGGACCGGCGTGCCGGCCACGGCCTGCTCGCGCAGCTCCTCGGGCAGGTCGTCGCGGCCGACCAGCAGCGACGTGGTGGTCCAGGCGCCGTCGTCGACGAGCAGCGACGTCGACCCCGTCTCCCGTGGCAGCTGGGCGAGGACCTGGGCGACGTCGAGGCCCTCGGTCGCCAGCGAGCGCTGCACCTGGGCGGCGTTGTCGGAGGTCTGCACCAGGGTCACCCGCTCGCGCTGGACGAGGAGGAACTGCGAGACCGCCACCCACACGGCGACCGCCAGCACCGTCGACAGCAGCAGGGTGACGGCGGCGAACGCCGCGGTGGCCCGCGCCCGCAGGGTGGCCAGCCGGTAGGGCGGGCGCCGAACCGGCGGGGAGCCCGCGGCGGGGGCGGCGGCCCCGCCGGCCGGCGCGGTCACCCAGGAACCCGGTAACCCATGCCCCGGACGGTCGTCACCAGGGTCGGGTTCGACGGGTCGGGCTCGATCTTCTTCCGCAGCCGGCGGATGTGGACGTCGACGAGCCGGGAGTCGCCGAAGTAGTCGTAGCCCCACACCCGCTCGAGCAGCTCCTCGCGGCTGAGCACCCGGCCGGGGTCGGTGGCGAGCTCGCAGAGCAGCCGGAACTCGGTGCGCGTCAGGTTCAGCAGCTCGCCGTCGCGCGTGACGGTGCCCTCGGTGGGCGAGACCTCCAGGTCGCCGACGGTGAGGTGCACGCGCGGCTCGGGTGCACGGGTCCGGCGGGCCAGCGCCCGGATGCGGGCGGAGAGCTCCTTGACGACGAAGGGCTTGGAGACGTAGTCGTCGGCCCCGGCCTCGAGACCGGCCACCACGTCGTGGCTGTCCGACCGGGCGGTGAGCATGATGACGGGGACGTTCGACGCGCGCCGGATCTCCCGGCAGACCTCGAAGCCGTCCTTCCCGGGCAGCATCAGGTCGAGCAGGACCACGTCGAACGACGTCTCGGCGAGGGCGGCCAGGCCCTCCTCGCCGGTGGCCGCCTCGGTGACCTGCAACCCCTCCCGCTGCAGGGTCAGCTGCAGCATGCGCCGGATCCGAGGGTCGTCCTCGATGATCAGCACGGACCGAGACATGCCGGTCAGTCTGCCCAGCCCGCCGGGAACTACTCACCGGGACCCCCGGCGGGGTGAGCGCCGCGGCGGCGTGCCGGGGCGCCCGGCTCACCCGTCCGCGCGGAGCTCGACGAGGACCAGCTGCGGCGGGGCGTTGATCCGGATCGGCACCGTGCTGAAACCCAGCCCGCAGGAGACGAACATGCGGTTGCCCTCGGCGCCGTAGGTCTCCGGCGCCCAGCCGTCGGCGACGATCGCCTCCTCCGCGGTGAGGCCGAGGTAGGACCAGCGCGGGGTGCCGGGGAGGGCCACCTGGCCGCAGTGGGTGTGCCCGGCGAGCGTGATCGGCGCCGTGCCCGCCGGGAGTTCGGGGAAGACCGTGGGGTTGTGCATGAGCACGACGCGCGGGGCCTCCTCCGGCACCTCGGCGAGGGCGGCGTCCACGTCCACCTCGCCCGGCCACGCCGCCCCGATGCCCACCACGTGCAGCGCCTCGGCGCCGGCCCCGGTTCCGGGCACCGCGGCGGCCTCGTTGCGCAGCACGGTGATCCCGGCCTCCTCGAACGCCGTGGCCAGCTCCTCGGCCGCCCCGGCCCCGTAGTCGTGGTTGCCGAGCACGGCGTAGGTGGGGATGCCCGAGTCGACCAGGGGCTGGAGGAGGTCCATGACCGTCGCCACCTGCTCGGGGATGCCGGGATCCTCGCTGTAGACGTAGTCACCGCCGAGGAGGGCGATGTCGGGCGCGGCCTCGACCAGCTCTTCCACGGCCCGGGACACCATGCCCTCGTTGGACCACCACATCCCGACCTGGAAGTCGGAGACCATCCCGACCTCGGTGCCCCCGGCCGAGCCGGCCAGCTGCGGGAGCGGCACCTCCAGGCGCTCGCGGTCGAGGATCAGGCGTGGCTCCACCAGGACGCCGTACACGATCAGCAGCACGACGAGCACACCGAGAGCGGCAGCGGTGCGCGTGAGCCAGGTCATGGTGGGCGTCCTCCCGTCGGCGGGCGTGGCGCAGCGGGTGGGGGATGCGGGAGCCACCCCGCCCGCCGCGGCTGCGGCACCCGTCATGCCCCGGGCTGCCGGGGGCATGCGGCGCGCGACCGGTTCGCCACGGCGTCGTCACAGGGCGGGTGCCCACCGCCGCCGGCCCGGGTCGTCCGGCGCCCGGAGCGCGGCCGATCGCGTGACGCGCCGCAGTGCCGGCGCCGTCGTCCTTTGCGATGCGGTGACGAACCCGCCGGCGTGCAGATGTGCCGGGGCGCGCCTGGGCAGCACCCCGGTGGACGGACCACCGCCGCGACCTCCGAGCCGCCGAGAGGACACCGACATGCCGACGAGCCGGACCAGCCCCGTCACCCCCGCACCGGCCCCGGCGGAGGGGTGAGCGCGGTGACGCGATCGGGGCGGCCCCTCCGCCGACGGGTCCCCGTCGTCCTGCTGGCCGCGCTGCTCCCCGGCGCCGCGCTCGCGGGCTGCGGTGAGGACGACGAGCCCGCCGCCGGCGCGGTGGACGTCGACGTCCGGCCGCCCGAGGACCTCGCCGATCCGTACACCGGTGCCTACACCGCGGAGTTCCGCGAGGACCTGGACACCTACGCCGGGCTGGAGGTCAGCCTGGTCGGGGAGGTGGGCCGGATCGTCTCGCCCGTCGCCTTCACGCTCACCGGCGAGGACGTCGAGCCGATCCTCGTCGTCACGGAGCGCGAGATGCCCGACCTCCGGCCGGGGCAGGTCGTCGCCCTCGGCGCGGAGCCCACCGAGGAGTTCGACCTGGCCGCGCTGGAGCGGGAGCTCGGCACGGACCTCCCGGACGAGCCCTACGCGGAGTGGGACGGGGATGCCTACCTGGACGCCGCCACGGTGGAGGTGCGTCCCTGAGCCGGGGACCGGTGGCGCCCCCGCGACGGCAGGGGCGCCGGTCCGGTCAGCGGCGGGCGCCGAGCGCCGCGATCTCGTGCGCGGACTCGAGGGTCGGCGCGGTCGCCAGCGCCCGGGCGAGGGCGCGCTCCTCGCGCAGGTGCGCGCGGACGGCGTGCCGGCGGGCGAGGACGGTGCGGAGGCGGGTCATGGCGTGTCCTTCCGGAGCAGCGGTGGTGGTGCGAGCGCTGCAGGGGGCCGGGCGGGCCGGCCGGAGACCGTCCGCCTCCTGGGTTCGCAGCATGAACTCTGCTCCACCGAGCGAGGTTCGGCAAGCGAACCCAGCATGGTTATCCTCACACCCGTGAGCGACGCCACGTTCGACCGGTCCCGCTGCTCCGTCGCCGGCACGCTCGCCGTGGTCGGGGAGAAGTGGAGCCTGCTCGTCCTCCGCGAGGCGTTCCTCGGCGTCCGGCGGTTCGCCGACCTGCAGCAGGCGCTCGGCGCCCCGAAGGCGGTGCTCACCGACCGGCTGGCCACGCTGGTCCGCGAGGGGGTGCTCAGCCGGGAGCCCTACCGCGCGGAGGGGGAGCGGCAGCGCCACGAGTACCGGCTCACCGAGAAGGGGCGCGACCTCTACCCGACGCTCGTCGCCCTCATGGCCTGGGGCGACCGCTGGCTCGCCGACGGCCCGCCGCCGCTCGTGCTCGAGCACCGCGACTGCGGCGCCGCGGTGCGGGTGGCCCTGGTGTGCGACGACGGCCACGAGGTGGGCGGGCCGCGGGAGGTCCGCGCCCGGGCCGCGGGAGCGGGCGCGGAACGGGCCTGAGCTGTCGAGGCCGATGAGTTCCCGCCGGCGCGCTCGTCCTACCCGCGAGCCCGGCGGACGGCGCCGGGCCACCCCGAGCCGAGGAGCTCCCCGTGCGCATGATCTTCCTGAACCTGCCGGTGGCCGACCGCGACCGCGCCGACGCCTTCTACGGGGCGCTGGGCTTCCGGCGCAACCACCAGTTCTCCGACGACCGGACGGTCTCCTACCAGATCGAGGAGAACATCGCCGTCATGCTGCTGACCCGCGACCGGTTCGCCGACTTCGTCGCGGGCGAGGTCGGCGACCCGGCGCAGGCGACCACGGTGCTGGCCTGCCTGTCGGCGGACAGCCGCGAGGAGGTCGACCGGATGGTGTCCACCGCGATCGCCGCCGGCGGGAAGCCCTGGCTCCCCGCGCAGGACCACGGCGCCATGTACGGGGCGAGCTTCGCCGACCCGGACGGCAACGTCTGGGAGGTCATGTGGATGGACCCGGCGGTGATCGCCGGCTGAGCCCCTCCGGCGGGGCCGTCGGCTGGCGGCGGCGCCCACTCTCCGGAAGCCTGTCGTCACCGGCCGCTCCCGGCGGCCGGCGGGGGAGGGCCGCCGCGGCGGTCCGCCACGAGGCGGAGGGGGAGCTGTGATCGATCCGCAGGCAGCCGGTGAGCCGGGGAGCGTGCGCCACGGGGCGGTCGGCCCGCTGACCCGCACCACGGGCCGCCAGGTGCTCGTCCTCGCCGACGACGACGGTGCGGTGGACTGGGCGCGAGCGGGGCTGCGGGACGTGGCCGACTCGAGGGACTTCGCCGACGGGCTCGTCCCCCCGGAGGTCCTGCGGGAGTCCGCCGCGATCGTCTTCGCCGCGCTCGGCATCGCCGTCGTGGCCGCGGAGCCGGCCCAGGTCGGCGTGCTGGCGGCCGGGGACGGGGGCCGGCCGGTGCTCTCGGTCTCCCCGGAGCTGGTGCACCACGTGCTGGACGAGGGCGCCGCGAGCTACGCCCGCGGGTACCGCGACGGCGTCGCGGACCTCACCGGCCGCCTCCTGGCCGCCCCGGGCGAGGAGCCCCCCGGGCCGGCGCGCCTCGAGGACACCCGGCAGGCGACGTGGGGGGTGCGGGCCGTCGGCGCCGACACCTCCTCCCGGTCCGGGCGCGGCATCCGGGTCGCCGTGCTGGACACGGGGTTCGACCTCGCCCACCCCGACTTCGCCGGGCGGGCGGTCACGGCGCGGTCCTTCGTGGCCGGCGAGGGACCGCAGGACGGGCACGGCCACGGCACCCACTGCATCGGCACCGCCTGCGGCCCCCGCACCCCGCCGTCGGGGCCGCGGTACGGCGTCGCCCACGAGGCGGAGATTTTCGCGGGGAAGGTGCTCGGCGACGACGGCAGCGGCACCGACGCCGGCATCCTCGCCGGGATGAACTGGGCGGTGACCAACCGGTGCCCGGTGATCTCCATGTCGCTGGGCGCGGACGTGCCGGAGGCCCACCCGCCGTACTCGGCGGCCGGTCGCCGGGCGCTCGCCCAGGGATCGCTGGTCGTGGCCGCGGCCGGCAACAACGCCGACCGGCGGGCGGGCTTGTGGGGCTTCGTCGGCGCCCCCGCCAACAGCCCGGAGATCCTGGCGGTCGGGGCGCTGGACCAGGCGCTCGCCCCGGCGTGGTTCTCCGCCCGCAGCCTGCCCGGCCGCGGCGGGCAGGTCGACGTCGCCGCCCCGGGGGCGGACGTCTGCTCGGCGTGGCCGATGCCCGCCCGGTACAACACCATCAGCGGCACCAGCATGGCGACGCCGCACGTCGCCGGGGTCGCCGCGCTGTGGGCCGAGGCCACCGGGCGGCGGGGGCTGGAGCTGTGGGCCACGCTGGTCCAGGAGGGCGAGCGGCTGCTCCAGCCGTCGGTCGACGCCGGCAGCGGGCTGGTGCTGGCGCCGCGGTGAGGCGTTCCCGGTTCCGCCGGTTCCTCGTATCGTCGGGGGCATGACCCGGGTCAGCGTGACCGTGGACGACCGGCACCTGAGTGCGCTCGACGGCGTGGTGCAGGGGCTGCGCGCCCGCGGGATGCAGGTGGAGCAGGTCCTCGACGGGCTCGGCATCATCACCGGCTCGGTGCCGGCGGGCACCCTCGGCGCGCTGAGCGCGGTCACCGGCGTGGCCTCGGTCGACGAGCAGCGGGTGCACCGCCTGCCGCCGCCGGGGGCGCCGGTCCAGTAGACCGGGTCTCACACCTCCGCGGGCACGGCGCGGACCGGGTGCCCCACCCGGAGCGGGCCGGTGTGGGGGAGCGGGCGGCGTCCGGCGGCGGCCGGTCCCGGCGCGGGCCCGGCCGGGCGCAGGTGGAGCATCTGGTCCAGCCCGACGAGCAGGATCAGCCGGTGCAGGCAGGGGCTCGGGCGCTCCACCACCAGGGTGCACCCGTGCCGTCGCGCCAGGTGGTGCGCGGTCACCAGGGCGCGCAACCCCGCCGCGTCGCAGAAGACGACCTCGGCGGCGTCGACCGACCAGGGCCGGTGCACGCCGTCCGCGAGCGCGGCGAGCCCGTCGAGCAGCAGGTGGACGTGCTCGCGGTCCAGTTCCCCGGCGACCGCCACCGTGGCGCCCACCAGGTCGACGTCCAGGCGGAAGGGGACCGGCGCGAGGTCGAGCGGGACCTCGGGAAGGTCTGGGTGCGGTGACATGGCAGGTACCCCCTGGCATGTGCCCCGGAGGCAGCTCCGGGTAGCACGGGAGCGCGCCTCGCGGCGTGCGTGGGCCGGAGCTTCGACCTCGGGATTCACCCTAGCGGGTGAAGCGAGACGGCGCAGCCCTGGAACACGGGGTGTCGTGCCACCGTCCCCCTGCCCACCCGGCCTGCGGCGCGCCGGCACCCGCCGCTCCTCCGGTCGGCGACGGGTGCCGGGGCGCCCCGTGGTGGGATGGGGCCGATGAGCGAGAACGCGAACCGGCTGCGTGAGGTCCGCCCCGAAGACACCTTCGACGTCGAGGCCGTGCACGCGTGGCTGGCGCCGCGCGTCCCGGCGCTGGAGGGTCGGCCCGCGCCCCGGGTGCGGCAGTTCTCCGGCGGGGCCAGCAACCTCACCTACCTCCTCGACTACGGCGACCCCCGGCTGGTGCTCCGCCGGCCCCCGCACGGGCACAAGGCGGCCTCGGCGCACGACATGGGACGGGAGGTGCGGGTGCAGCAGCGGTTGCGGCCGCACCTCGACGTGGTCGCGGAGATCCACGGCTTCTGCGAGGACCACGCGGTCATCGGCAGCGACTTCTACGTCATGGAGCAGCTGGTCGGCACCGTGCTCGGCCGGAAGCTGCCCGAGGGCGTGCAGCTCTCCCCGGAGCAGGCGCGGGCGCTCGGCGAGACCGCCTACGACACCCTCGCCGACCTCCACGCGATCGACGTCGACGCCGCCGGGCTGGCCGACCTCGGGAAGGGTCCCGGGTACGTCCGCCGGCAGGTGGAGGGCTGGTCCCGGCGCTTCCGCGACGCGCGCACCGACGACGTCCCGCCCGCCGAGGAGCTGATGGCCTGGCTGGCCGCCCACCAGCCCGAGGACGTGCGGGCGAGCCTGCTGCACGGCGACTGGAAGCTCGACAACCTGGTCCTCGACCTGTCCGGCACCCCCCGGATCACCGGCGTCCTGGACTGGGAGATGGCCACGGTCGGCGACCCGCTGATGGACCTGGGCGCGTCGCTGGCCTACTGGGTGACCGCCGACGACGACGACGAGGAGTTCGGGCTGGTCTCCACCCAGCCGAGCACGCTGCCCGGGATGCCCACCCGCGAGCAGGTCGTGGCGCGCTACCTGGAGCGGACGGGGCTGAGCACCGGCAACTGGACCTTCTACGAGGTGTTCGGGCTGTTCCGGCTGGCGGTGATCATCCAGCAGATCTGGGCGCGGTACCGCTCCGGGCACACCACCAACCCGCGGTTCGCCCACTTCGGCATCGCCGCCGCCGTCCTGCTGCAGCGCGCGGAACGGCTGGCCGGATGCCGCTGATCTGCCTCGTCCGGCACGGTCAGGCCTCCTTCGGTGCCGACGACTACGACGTCCTGAGCGAGCTGGGCCGCGAGCAGTCCCGCTGCGCGGGTGAGGAGCTGCGGCGCCGCGGGCTGCGTGACCCCAAGGTGGTCTCCGGCACGCTGCGCCGGCAGCGCGACACCGCGGCGCTGCTCGCGGAGGCGGCCGGCTACCCGCCGGCCGGGGAGCCCGACCCCCGGCTGGACGAGTACGACCACCTCGACCTGCTGAAGCGCTACCCCGCCGACGACGGCGAGCCCGTGGGGGGCTCCGGCTCCCGGCAGGTGCAGCGGCTCCTCGACGGCGCGCTCCGCTCGTGGATCGCGGCCGGCGACGCCGACGGCTGGCCGACCTTCTCGGCGGGGGCGGCCGCGGCCGTCGCCGACCTCGCCGCCGGCCTCGAGCGCGGCCGGGACGCCGTCGTCGTCAGCTCCGGCGGGGTGATCGCCGCGGTGGTGGCCGGGCTGCTCGGCGCCGGGGCCGACGGCGTCGTGGCGCTGAACCGGGCCGCGGTGAACGTCGGGGTGACCTCCGTGCTGGCGGGCGCCTCCGGGCTGTCGCTGCTGGCCTTCAACGACCACGCGCACGTCACCGGCGACCGGCGGCACCTGCTCACCTACCGATGACCCCTCCGTCCGCGAAGCCGCTGCCCGACGTCGTCGGGCCCGGCCTGGACGTCCTGTTCTGCGGCATCAACCCCTCGCTGCTGTCGGCGGAGACCGGCCACCACTTCGCGCGCCCCGGCAACCGCTTCTGGCCGGCGATCCACCTCGCCGGGTTCACCCCGCGGCTGCTGCGCCCGGAGGAGGACCTTGAGCTGCTGCGGTACGGGCTCGGGGTGACCAACGTGGTCGACCGGCCCACCCGCACGGCGGCGGAGCTCGCGCCCGAGGAGCTGCGGGCCGGCGCGGAGGCGCTGGAGCGGCTCGTCGCGAGCGTGCGGCCCCGGGTGCTCGCGGTGCTCGGCATCACCGCCTGGCGGCAGGGGTTCGCGCGGCCGAAGGCGGTCGCCGGGCGCCAGCCCGAGCGGGTGGGTGGCGCGGTCACCTGGGTGGTCCCGAACCCCAGCGGGCTCAACGCGCACGTCCAGCTCCCGGACCTGGCCCGCATCTACGGGCAGCTGCGCCCGGGAAGCGGTGACGCCGCCGGCTGACCGGCCGGACCAGCCGACGACGTCCCAGGGCCGGATGGCCCGGCGCGGCACCAGGCCCGGGGTGACCGAGGGGTCCTCACACCCGGGTGCTCCGGAGGCGCGGTGGGGGGCCCGGGGACGAGAATGCCGGGGTGCCCCGCCTGCTCGTCGTCCACCACACGCCCTCGCCGGCCCTGCAGGCCGTGCTGGAGGCGGTGCGGGATGGCGTCGGCCTCGTCGACGACGTCGAGCCGGTCCTGCGCCCCGCGCTGTCCGCGGGGGCCGCGGACCTGCTGGCCGCCGACGGTGTCGTCCTGGGGACCCCGGCCAACATCGGCTACATGTCCGGGGCGCTCAAGCACTTCTTCGACACGGTCTACTACCCCTGCCTGGAGGCGACCGCCGGCCTGCCGTTCGGGGTGTACGTGCACGGCAACGACGACACGGCCGGCGCGCTGCGCAGCATCGAGCGCATCACCGGGGCCCTGCGCTGGAAGCAGGTGGCGGCGCCGCTCAGCCTGACCGGGGCGCCCGGTGCTGCGGAACTCGAGGCCTGCCGGGAGCTCGCGGCCACCGTCGCGGTCAGCCTCTGACGGGCTCCCCGGAGCGGGGCAGGACGCGGCAGACCACCAGTGCGACGTCGTCGGAGAAGTCCGGCGCCACCCGCTCCAGCAGCGTCTCGGCGACCGCGTCGACCGGCAGGCCCGGCAGGTCGCCCGCCGCCGCGGCCAGCCGGTGCAGCCCGTCGTCGAGCGTCGAGCCGCGGCGCTCCACCAGGCCGTCGGTGTAGAGGACCAGGGTCGCGCCCGGGGTCAGGGGGCGCTCGTGCGCCGACCTGGGCGCGTCCGGGGTCACGCCCAGCAGCAGGTCCGGCCGCCGCTCGAGCAGCTCCACGGCGCCGTCGGGCTCGACGAGCAGCGGCGGCGGGTGCCCGGCGTTGGACCACCGCAGCACCCGGCCCTCCCCGTGCCCGGCCGGCTCGATGCGGGCCAGCAGCGCCGAGGCGAGCGTGGTGATCCCGAACCCGGCCATGGCGCGGTCGAGCGCCACGAGCACCTGCGCGGGATCGGGGCCGAGGGCGTGCGCGATGCCGCGCAGGACGTTCCGCAGCTGCCCCATGAGCGCGGCCGCCGTGCGGTCGTGGCCGGTGACGTCGCCGACGACCAGGGTGGTGACGCCGTCGGGTGCGTCGAAGGCGTCGTACCAGTCGCCGCCCACCCGGGTCTCCTGCGCGGCCGGCCGGTAGCGCACGGAGATGCCCAGCCCCTCGGGCCGTGGCGGGTCCGTGAGCATCGAGCGCTGCAGCGCCTCGGCGAGGCTCCGGGTGGCCTGCGCCTGCCGGCGCTCCTGCTCCAGCCGGGCGACCCGGTCGAGGGCCTGACCGCACTGGGCGGCGAAGGCCTGCAGCACCCGGACGTCGTCGTCCTCCAGCGGCTGCGGGAGGCACCAGCCGACGGTCAGCGACCCGAGCACCCGGTCGCCGGCGCGCAGGGGCAGGGCCGCCCAGGCGCGCAGGCCCGGGGCCGGCGGCGGCTCGGTGGAGCAACGGGCGTCGGGCACCAGCACGGTGCGGCCGGCGGCCGCGACGGCCGGCGCGGAGGGCGAGTCGGCGGGCAACCGCCGGGGGGCCGGCCCGGATCCGGCGGGGGCGTCCACCACCGCGAGCTCCGTCGACCCGGGCCGGTGCTGCGCGACGGCCAGGAAATCGGCCGACACGCCCGGGCCGCCGCGGTCGGCCAGCAGGTGCAGCAGCTCGGCCCGGGTCTCCGCGGCCGCGAGAGCGGAGACGGTGCGGGCCAGGCCGGCCAGGGAGCGTGCGGTCCGCCGCTCGCGCTCGCGGAGCGCCCTGAGCTCGGCGTTGCTCTGCTCCAGCTCCCGGGTGCGGGCCAGCAGGTCCGAGGCGATCCGCGTGGCCCGGTCGTCGAGCCGGCCCTCCGCCCGGGCGGCCTCCACGCCGGCGCGTGCGCGGATGTAGTCGGTGACGTCGTCGGCCCGGTGCAGCAGGAGCACCACCTCGCCGTCGTCGTCGAGGACCGGCACGTTCCGCGGGCTCCAGAACCGCTCCTCGTAGCTGCCGTCGGGCAGGCGGATGTCGTACTGCTGGATCGCCATCGTGTGCGGCCGCCGGGTGTCGCGGGCCCGCTCCAGCGACGCGCGCAGGTTGCCCGGCCCGTCGCCCTCCGGGTGCTCGGGGTTCAGCGGGAAGACGTCGAAGAGGTGCCGGCCGACCGTCCCCTCGAGCGTGGTGGCCGTCGCGTCCAGCCGTGCCTGGTTGGCGTGCACGATGACGAGGTCCGGCGTGAGCAGCAGGAACGGCGTGGGGGCGGCGTCGAACACGCGGCGGTAGTCCGGCTCGGGCAGCTCGCCGATGACCCTGCTCCTCTCCGCTCGCCGTCCTCCGGTTCCGGTCCCGGCCATCCTCCCTGATCGCGACGCCCCGGTCCTCCCCGCACGGGGCCGCCGGCTCTGGCTACCGTGCCCGCGTGGGTGAGATGAGGGACCGGATGCTGGCCGGGCTGCCGTACCGTCCCGACGACCCGGACCTCGCCGCGGACTCCCGGCGGGCCGCCGCGCTGGTGTCCCGCTACAACGCCGAGGCCGACCCGCACCGCCGGCACGCGCTGCTCGCCGAGCTCCTCGGCGCGGTCGGCGGCGGGACGACGATCCGGTCGGACTTCCGCTGCGACTACGGCTACCGCATCCGCGTCGGGGCCCACTGCTTCGTCAACTGGGGCGCGGTCTTCCTCGACGTCGGCCCCATCACGCTCGGGGACCACGTCCAGCTCGGCCCCTACGTCCAGCTGCTCACCGCGGTCCACCCGCTCGACCCCGCCGAGCGGCGGGCCGGCTGGCAGCACGCGGCGCCGGTGACCATCGGCGACAACGCCTGGCTCGGCGGCGGGGTCGTCGTGCTGCCCGGTGTCACCGTGGGCGCCGACACGGTGGTGGGCGCCGGCGCGGTCGTCACCGCGGACCTCCCGCCGGGGGTGGTCGCCGTCGGGAACCCGGCCCGGGTGGTCCGCACCCTGGTCTAGCTAGGCGGCGGGGGCCGCCGACCCGGTGACGGGCGCCGGTCGGCCGAGCGCCGCGTCCAGCCATGCACCGGTGCGCCGGGACCAGGTGCGCTCGGCGGCCCACTCCCGGCGCCGTGCCCCGTGGGCGGCGGGTTCCTCCGCGGCCGCGCGCACGGCGGCGGCCATCTCGTCGGGGCCGGAGACGAGCGCGGTGTGCGGCGGGAGCTCCGCGGCGAGCTCCAGGTGCCCGGCGGTGGCGACCAGCGGCAGCCCCCGCGTCGCGTAGTCGTAGCTCTTCATCGACGACTGGCCGAGCGCCCGGCCGGGGACGTCGGGGAGCAGCCCCACCGTCGCGGCGTCGAGCACGGCGGCCAGCCGCTCGCGCGGCAGCAGCCCGTGGTAGCGGAGCCGGCCGCCTGATCCCGCCACCAGGGCGCGGAAGCGCTCCGCCGCGGCCCGTGCCCGGTCGGGGAAGACCAGCTGCCCGTGCACGGCGAACGTCCAGTCCGGCAGCGCGCGCAGCAGGCCGTGCAGCAGGTCGACGTCGAACCGCTCGGCGACGCTGCCGACGTAGACGGCGTGCCGCTCGGCGCGTTCGGCCACCCGGGGCGCGGCGAGCAGGCCGGCGTCGGCGCCGTTGGGCACCACCACCGGCCGGCGGCCGGGGAAGAGCTCGCCCAGCAGCGGGTTGACGACGACGACCTCGTCGGCCTCCGCGGCGATCCGGCGGAGCTGGTCGGGCAGCCGCCGGGCGTGGGGGAGCAGCCGGGCCCAGTCGTCGGTGCAGTCGAACACCACGCGCCCGCGGACGGCGCCCGCGGCGCGCCACTCCCACGGCAGCATGAAGGCGGTGACGTCGGCGTCCCAGCCCGAGCGCCGCAGCACGGTGCCCAGGAGGGCGGCGTCGAGCCGTTCGGCCAGGCGTCCGCGCGCGCCGGGCAGCACCGTGGAGCGCTCGGAGACGCGGACGCCCGGAGCCGCGGGCGCGAACCGGGCCCGCGTCAGGTGGCCCCACCAGTTGACCGGTTCGCTGCGCAGGCGGCGCCAGTCGGCCGGGGCCTGCAGGAAGCTGACCGGCCGTCCCAACCGGACCAGCTCGCGGGCGATCATCTGCTCGCGCCGGATGGCCGGGTGCCACGGGTCCTTGGCGACGAAACCCACCCCGCGGGGGCCGACCCCCTCGTCGGTCGTGCTCAGCGCGGGGCCCCGTCCGTCGTCACGGCGCCACCCTAGGAGGGGACGGCGCGGTCCGCCGCGCAGACTGTCCGCGGAGCGCGGCCGCGGCGGCCGCCCCGAGCAGGGGAGGGCGTGCGCGTGGTGCCGGACCGCTTCCGCCGGGCCGTGGTGCGGCGGCTGCCGCTGGCGGCGAAGCGCGCTGTCCTCTACGCCGAGGCGCACGGCCGGCGGCCGCCCCTGCGCCGTCCCCGCACCTTCACCGAGAAGCTGAACTGGCGGATCGTGCACGACCGGCGACCGCTCATCGGGCAGCTGGGCGACAAGCTGGCGATGAAGGACTACGCCGCGCGCACCTGCCCAGGGCTCGCGGTCCCGCGGGTGTTCTGGGCGGGCACCGACCTCGGTGAGCTCGCCGGCTCGGCGCTGCCCGAACGCTGGGTGCTCAAGCCGAACCACGGCACGATGCGGGTGCACCGCGGCGCCGGGCGACCGGACGTGCCGGCGCTGCGGCGGCTGACCGAGGGCTGGCTGGACGAGCCGTTGTGGCCCGAGCGCGGCGAGTGGGTCTACAGCCGGGCCCGCCGGCTGCTGCTGGCCGAGGAGTTCCTCGGCCGGCCGGGGGAGGTGCTCGCCGACCACAAGTTCCTGGTCTTCGGTGGCCGGGTGCGGCTGGTGCAGGTCGACACCGGCCGGCTCACCGGGAGCCACTCCCGGCGGCTCTACACGCGCGACTGGGTGCCGGTGACGGCGCACGAACCGCACGTGGTCACCGGTCCCGTGACGGCGCCCCCGGCCGCGCTGCCGGCCATGCTGGCCACCGCCGAGGCGCTGGGTGCGGCCTTCGACTTCATCCGGGTCGACCTCTACGACGTCGACGGCGAGGTCTGGTTCGGCGAGCTCACGCCCTACCCCGGCGGCGGGCTGGACCCGTTCGACCCCGAGCTGGACCGGTGGCTCGGCGGCTGGTGGACGCTGCCCGCCCGCGCCGGGGTGCGCGACCGCTAGCTCACCAGCGCAGCGGGTGGGTGGAGCGGGAGTGCGCCGTGCGGCAGGCCCGGCAGTTGCCCCACGAGACGATGGCCAGCGGGGTCGTCGGGCCGCCGCACTCGGGGCACTCGACGGTCTGGGCGGGTTCGGCTCGCGCCTCGGCGAGGGCGCGGGTCCGCTCCTCGTGGATCCGCTCGTCGCCCCGGCAGGGGCAACCGAGGTGGGCTTCCTCGCAGCGTCCGGCGTGCGTGGCGATGGCGCGGTCCCCTCGGTCGGGTGGCCGGTGCGGCGGGAGTGCCGGACCGGAACGCGGAAGGGGCCACGGCGCAACGCGCCGTGGCCCCCTCCTCACGCGTCGATCAGAGCGCGCGGACGTTCTCCGCCTGCGGGCCCTTCTGGCCCTGCGTGACGTCGAACTCGACCTGCTGCCCCTCGTCGAGGGACTTGTAACCGGAGCCGGTGATGGCGGAGTAGTGGCAGAAGACGTCGGCGCCGCCGCCGTCCTGGGCGATGAACCCGAAGCCCTTCTCCGCGTTGAACCACTTCACAGTGCCCTGAGCCATGTCGTTCTTCTTCCGTGCTGGGAGGTGACCGCACAGGTACGTACCGGGTGCGGGGCCGCCGCACCGACCGGCAGGACCGAGAGGGAACGTCAGGCAGAGACGACTGCGGACGTCCAAGAACGAAAGCAGAGGCGCAACAGCGACCACCGAGGACTGTACAGCCACATGGGCACACCGTGGGAAGACCTGGTCGTCGGGCTCCCCCCGTGGGGTGCGACCCGGCCGGCGGGTGCGGTCGGCGCGTGCGCGAGCATCGTCGCCATGGAGTCCCCGAGCACCCGCGAGCCGGGCTGGGTGCACGACGCCCTGTGGTGGCACGTCTACCCGTTGGGTTTCGTCGGCGCCGAGCCGGCCTCCGCCCCGGGGCAGCCGGTCCGGCACCGGCTGCGGCAGCTGCTGCCGTGGCTGGACCACGCGGTCGAGCTCGGCGCCTCGGGGCTCGCCCTCGGCCCGGTCTTCGCGTCGGAGACGCACGGCTACGACACCACCGACCACCTGCGCATCGATCCCCGGCTCGGCGACGACGCCGACTTCGACGCCCTGGTCGCCGCGTGCCGCGCCCGGGGCCTGCGCCTGCTGCTCGACGGCGTCTTCAACCACGTGGGCCGCGGTCACCCGGCGTTCCAGCGGGTGCTGGCGGAGGGCCCCGCCGCCGCCACGGCGGGCTGGTTCCGGCTGCGCTGGCCCGGCGGGACCGAGGCGTGGCGGCCCGGGACGGAGCCCGCCTACGACGACTTCGAGGGCCACTCGGCCCTGGTGGCCCTGGACCACCGGTCCCCGGACGTCGTCGACCACGTCAGCGGGGTGATGGTGCACTGGCTCGACCGGGGCGCCGACGGGTGGCGGCTGGACGCCGCGTACGCCGTGCCCACCGCGTTCTGGGCGCAGGTGGCGGGGCGGGTGCGCGCCCGCCACCCCGGCGCCTACCTGATGGGCGAGGTCATCCACGGCGACCAGCGGCGCTTCGTCGCGGAGTCGGGGCTGGACGCGGTCACCCAGTACGAGCTGTGGAAGGCCATCTGGAGCTCGCTCAACGACCGCAACTTCTTCGAGCTCGACGCGGCCCTGACCCGGCACGACGACGTGCTGGGCCGGTTCGTGCCCTACACCTTCGTCGGCAACCACGACGTGACGCGCATCGCCAGCCGGCTGGGCGACGAGCGGCACCTCGCGCACGCCCTGGTGGTCCTGCTGACCACCGGCGGCACCCCGTCCGTCTACGCCGGTGACGAGCACGCCTTCCGCGGCGTCAAGGAGGACCGGGCCGGAGGGGACGACGCCGTCCGCCCGGCCTTCCCGGCCGCTCCGGGGGAGCTCTCCCCGCTGGGCCTGCCCGTGTACCACCTGCACCAGCAGCTCATCGGCCTGCGCCGCCGGCACCGCTGGCTGCACACCGCCCGCACGACGACGCTGCACCTGGCCAACGAGCAGGTCGTCTACGAGGCCCGCGAGGGTGCCGGGCGGCTCGTCTTGGCGCTGTCGGTCTCCGACGGCCCGTCGGAGCTCCCCGCTCCCGGAGCGGTCGGTGTGCTGGCCGGCCGGGCCGACGTCCTCGCGCCCGGGTCACCCGGCGCCCGGGCGCGGCTCCCCGGGCACGGGTGGGCCGTGCTGGCCGGCTGAGGGCGGCCGGCTCAGCGGCTGGCCGCGAGGTCCTTCACCGCCTTGGCCACGTACATGGCCGACAGGGCGAGGAACAGGGCCCCGATGGCGGCCCGCACCTGGTCGTCGGTGACCGGGGCGCGCTGGGACACCGGCCCGGCGACGGCGTCGGCCACGCGTGCGCGCCAGCCCTTGAGGCCGGCCTTCCCGAAGGTGATCGCATCCATGGTCGGCGTCCCTACCCCGCCGGCGCCGGGATAGGCGGGGAGGACGTGCATCGGGCGGGCGGGCGCCGGGCACCGGAGGAGGCATGGATGTCCCGGTCGGCACCACCCGCACGGTCGACGTCGGCGATCGTCGGCTGAACGTCTGGGAGGCCGGTGGGACCGGCCCGGTCGTGCTGCTGGTGCACGGCATCCCGACCAACCACCTGCTCTGGCACGACGTCGTCCCGGCGGTCGCCGGTGACGCGCGGGTGCTGGCCGTCGACATGCTCGGCTACGGCGACTCCGACGCCCCCGGCGACCACCCGGTCGACCTCGCCGCCCAGGCGGCGCTGCTGCTGCGGCTGCTGGACGGGCTGGAGGTGGACCGGGCGGTGGTCGTCGGCCACGACCTCGGCGGAGGCGTGGCGCAGATCCTGGCCACCACCAGCACCGGCCGCGTCGCCGGGCTCGGCGTCGTGGACGGGGTCTGCTACGACGGCTGGCCGGTGCCCGTGGTGCGGGCGCTCAAGGCCACGTGGCCGGCGCTGCCGCTCCTCCCACCCCCGGTGCTGGCGAACGTCCTGCGGCCGGCGCTGCGCACCCTGTTCGCCCACCGGGAGCGGGCGGAGCCGTTCCTCGACCGCTTCGTCGAGCCGTGGTCCCGCCCGGGCGGCCCCGGCCGGCTCGCCCGCCACCTGCGCTCGCTGGACTCGGTGTACACGCAGACCGTCGCGCCGTTCCTGCCCCGGCTGGCGGTGCCGGCCGAGGTGGTGTGGGGTCGGCAGGACCACCAGATGAAGCCCCGGTACGGGCAGCGGCTGGCCGACGACCTCCCGGGCGCCCGCCTCACCTGGGTCGACGACGCCAGCCACTTCGTGCCCGCGGACCGGCCCGACGTCGTCGCCGAGGCGGTGCTGCGCCTCGTGGAACGGGCCTGACCGAGGTGTCCCCGCCCGGCCCCTCGGGTAGCGGGCGGGGATGACGACACCGCTGGTCAGACCACGAGGACGCAAGATGATCGCCGGCGTGTGCGCCGGCCTCGCCCAGCGCTTCGGCGTCTCCACGGGGCTGGTGCGGATCGGCTTCGTGCTGTTCGGGCTCTTCGGCGTGGGCGAGATCGCCTACATCGCGCTCTGGATCATGATCCCGAAGGAGCGCTGAGCACCTCCCGCCCGGGGCTGTGATTGGCTGTCGGCCCACCCGCCGGTCCCCGAGGAAGTGCGATGTCGATCCTCTCCAGCCTCGCCGAGGCGCTGGTCAGCGCGCGCATCGAGGTCGTCGACCTCACCGCGCCCCTGTCGGCGGAGACGCCGGTCATCCAGCTGCCCGAGCAGTTCGCCCAGACGGCGCGCTTCGAGCTGGAGGAGCTGAGCCGGTACGACGACCGCGGCCCGGCCTGGTACTGGAACAACTTCCGCACCGGCGAGCACACGGGCACGCACTTCGACGCACCCAACCACTGGGTCACCGGCCGGGACGGCGACGACGTCGCCTCCGTGCCGGCGGCGCGGCTGATCGCCCCGGCCGTCGTCCTCGACTTCTCCGAGCAGGCCGCCGCCGACCCCGACTTCCTGCTCGAGGTCGAGCACGTGCGCGCGTGGGAGGCCGAGCACGGGCCGCTGCCCGAGGGTGGCTGGCTGCTGTTCCGCACCGGCTGGGACGCCCGCTCAACCTCCCAGCAGGAGTTCCTCAACGCCGACGAGACCGGCCCGCACACCCCGGGTCTGTCGGCCGAGTGCGCGCGCTGGCTGGCCGAGGAGTCGCCGGTGCTGGGGCTCGGCGTGGAGACGGTCGGCACCGACGCCGGCGCGGCCCACTCCTTCGACCCGCCGTTCCCCTGCCACGCGGCGCTGATGGGCAGCGGCAAGTACGGGCTGACCCAGCTGCAGAACCTCGCCCTCCTGCCGCCCACCGGCGCGCTGCTGGTGGCCGCCCCGCTGCCCATCGTCTCGGGCTCCGGGTCGCCGTCCCGCGTGCTGGCGCTGGTCGAGCGGGGATGAGCGGCGCGACCGGGCGCACCGTCGCGCAGGCGGTCGGGGAGACCCTCGTCGCGCGCGGGGTCGAGGCGGTGTTCGGCGTCGTCGGCTCGGGCAACTTCGTGGCGACCAACGCGATGGTCGCCGCCGGCGCCCGGTACGTCGCCGCCCGCCACGAGGGCGGGGCGGCCACGATGGCCGACGCGCACGCGCGGGTCACCGGCCGCCCGGCGGTGCTCAGCCTGCACCAGGGCTGCGGGCTGACCAACGCGCTCACCGGCATCACCGAGGCGGCCAAGAGCCGCACCCCGCTGG
This sequence comes from Blastococcus sp. KM273129, assembly GCF_021698995.1. Lineage (NCBI taxonomy): Bacteria > Bacillati > Actinomycetota > Actinomycetes > Geodermatophilales > Geodermatophilaceae > Blastococcus > Blastococcus sp. KM273129. The sequence continues at coordinate 45,558 of NZ_SSXB01000016.1, forward strand.
TGGTGCTCACGGCGGAGGCGACGTCGCCGCGGTCGAACTTCTTCGTCGACCAGCCGGCGCTGGCCGCGGCGGTCGGCGCGATCTCCCTGCGCGCGACCTCCGCGGACGACGCGGTGGCGGTGGCTGCGGCCGCCGTCGACACCGCGCGGCTGGAGCGTCGCACGGTCGTGCTCAACCTGCCGCTGGACGTGCAGGCCCTCCCGGCCGGGGACGACGTGCCCCCGCCGGTGCCCACGGCCCCGCGGGTCCACCCCGACGAGGCGGCGGTCGCGCGCCTGGCCGGCGCGCTGCGGGGCGCCCGGCGGCCGGTGTTCGTGGCCGGCCGCGGCGCGCGGGCGGCCCGCGTCGCGCTGGAGGGGCTGGCCGAGCGCTGCGGCGCCCTGCTGGCCACCTCGGCGGTGGCCAAGGGGCTGTTCCGCGGCAGCGAGTGGGACCTCGACGTCTCCGGCGGGTTCGCCACCCCGCTGGCCGCCGAGCTCGTCTCGGGGGCCGACCTGATCGTGGGCTGGGGCTGCCAGCTCAACATGTGGACGATGCGCCACGGCCGGCTGATCGCCGCGGACGCCGTCGTGGTGCAGGTCGACGACGAGGAGCCGGCGATCGGCGCCCAGCGCGAGGTGGCGTTCGGCGTCGTCGGCGACGTGGGTGCCACCGCCGAGGCGGTCACCGCGGTGCTGGGCGCCGAGGCCGCGGGCGGCTACCGCACGCCCGAGGTGCGGGCGGCGATCGCCGCCCGCGGGCGCTGGCGGGACGAGCCGTTCCCCGACGGGGACGGCGACCGGATCGACCCGCGCGCGCTCACCGCGGCCCTGGACGACCTGCTGCCCGCCGAGCGCGTGGTCGCCGTCGACTCGGGCAACTTCATGGGCTACCCGAGCATGTTCCTCGACGTCCCCGACGAGCAGGGGTTCTGCTTCACCCAGGCGTTCCAGTCGGTCGGGCTGGGCCTGGCGACGGCGATCGGTGCGGCGCTGGCCCGCCCCGACCGGCTGCCGGTGGCCGCGCTCGGCGACGGCGGGGCGCTCATGGGCGCCGCGGAGCTCGAGACGGTGGTCCGGCTCGGCCTGCCGATGGTCGTGGTGGTCTACGACGACGCCGGCTACGGCGCCGAGGTGCACCACTTCGGCCCGGACGGCCACCCGCTCGACACCGTCCGGTTCCCCGAGACCGACTTCGCCGCCGTCGCGCGCGGGCACGGGTACGACGCGGTCACCGTCCGGGGGCCCGACGACCTCGACGGCGTCGCCGCCTGGCTGGCCGGGCCCCGGACCGCGCCGCTGCTGGTCGACGCCAAGGTCACCCGCGAGCAGCCGTCCTGGTGGCTCGAGGAGGCGTTCCGCGGCCACTGACCGGCCTGCCGGGCGACCGGGAGGGCGGCTACCAGGCGGTCGTCGCCTGGAGCACCGCCTCGGTGAGGGCGCGGGTGCGCAGGCCGGTCACCTGCTGGTACTCGGGGTCGGCGACCATGCGGCTGAATGCCTCGCGCGAGGGGTAGCGGACCAGCAGCACCGCGTCCCAGTCCTGCCCGGACTCGGCCACCAGCGGGGTGGAGCCGCTGCCGGCGTAGAGCACCTCGCCGCCGTAGCGGGGCAGGAACGTGGTGGACAGGGCGTCGGCGTACTGCGCGTAGAGCTCCCGACCACCCTCGGCGAACCGGAGCAGGTTGAGCATCACGACGGGGCCGCCGGGGTCCTCCTGGAGGTAGCGCTTCAGGTCCGCACCGCGTGGATCGATCGCCATGCCGGCACGCTACCGGTCCCGGTCCTCGGGGCGGGCGGCGTACCTGCAGGTCGGCGCACCGGTCCGGTCGCGGTCAGCGCCAGCCCTGCTCGTGCAGCGGGGTGACGGTCACCTCGTTGAGCACCAGCTCACCCGGTGCCTGCACCAGCCACGCCACCAGCTCTGCGACCCGCTCGGGCGGGAGCGCGTCGCGGGGGTCGGGCGCGTCCCCGACGCCGGCCGGCCGGCGCGCCGAGGGATCCCAGACCCCCCACGACGTCGCCATCGCACCCGGGTACAGGACGCAGGCGCGGATGCCGTGCGCGCGGCCCTCGGCGGCGAGCGCCTGGGTGAAGCCGGTGAGCGCGAACTTCGACGAGCAGTAGGCCGCGGCGTCGGCCCAGCCGCGGCGGCCGGCGACCGAGGACACGGTGACGATCGTGCCGCCCCCCGCCCGGCGCATCGCCGGGAACACCGCCCGGCTCAGCAGGAAGGGGGCCCGGAGGTTCACCGCGAGGACCCGGTCCCAGTCCTCCACCGTGGTCGACGCGACCGGCCCGGGCGCATCCGTGGCCGCCGCGTTGACCAGGACGTCGGCCCGCCCCCAGCGGGTCAGGACCTCCTCGGCGGCGGCCCGGGTCGCCGCCGCGTCGGCGAGGTCGACCGCGCAGGTCAGCGCCGTACCACCGGCACGCTCGACCTCCGCGGCGACGGCCCCGAGGTCCTCGGCGCCCCGGGCGAGGAGGGCGACGCGGTGGCCGTCGGCGGCCAGCCGGAGCGCCACTGCCCGGCCCAGCCCGCTGCTGGCCCCGGTCACCACGGCCACGCGGTCGGTACCGGTGCCGCTCATGCGCCCTCCCGTCCGGCCGCGGCCCACCGCGGCACCAGGGGTCCCTACCCGCGGTCCGTTCCCGCAGTCCCCGGAGAGCGGGGGTGCGCACCGCCCCGTGGGGTAGGGGGTGCAGATGCGCACCGATGCAGAGGCACGGCAGGCGAGCATCCGGCTCCGGGACGGCCGGACGCTCGCCTGGGCCGAGCACGGCGACCCCGACGGGTGGCCGGTGCTGGGGTGCCACGGCTCGCCGAGCTCCCGGTTGGAGCGGCACGTCGAGGACCCGGCGGACTACCGGCGGTGGGGGGTGCGGTTCATCGTGCCCGACCGCCCCGGCTTCGGGCGCTCGGACCCGCACCCCGGCCGCCGGGTCGCGGACTGGCCCGACGACGTCGCCCAGCTGCTGGACCACCTCGGCGTCGAGCGGTGCGCGGCGCTGAGCCTCTCCGGGGGTGCCGCCTACGCGCTGGCCTGCGCGCACGCCCTCGGCGACCGGGTGACGACCGTGGGCATCCTCGGCGGCGCGCCCCCGCCGGACGTCCCGTGGCCGTGGCCCCGCTGGATCCCCGGGCAGCTCCGCGCCGCGGTGCACCGCCCGGGCCGGCTGGCGGCGGTGCTGCGGCCGGTGTTCGCGCCGATCGGGCTGCGGCCGGCGATGATCCCGCGCTACCTGCAGCTGCGCCTCAACGCCGCCGACCGCCGGGTGATCGGGCGCCCCGCCGTCCGGCGGGTCCTGGCCGACACCTTCACCGAGGGGCTGCGCAACGGCAGCGGGGTGCTCGCCGAGGACCGCGCCCTGCTGTTCCGGCCGTGGGGCTTCCCGCTGGCGGAGATCGGCCAGCAGGTGCACGTCTGGCACGGCACGCAGGACTGGCAGGTGCCCGTCGTGCTCGGGCAGGTGCTGAGCGCGATGCTGCCCCGGTGCTCAGCGCGCTGGCTGCCCGGGGAGGGGCACTTCCTCGTCTTCGACCACGCCGAGGAGGTGTACGCGGCGCTCCGGCCCTGAGCCGCGTCAGGCCAGCTGGGCGGCCACCAGCGGTTCCAGCGTGGCGCGCGGGTGCCGCTGCTGCAGGATGCGCAGGGCCCACTTGTCGGGGAACAGCGCCAGCAGCTCCCCGCTGGGCCGCTGCACCACCTCGACCCCGCCGGACGAGGCGATCAGCGGCAGCGACTCCTCGTCGGTGCGCATCGCCAGGCTGTAGGGCAGCCGGTCCAGCGCGACCGGGGCGTTGAACTCGTGCTCCATGCGGTGGGTGGCCACCTCGAACTGCATGGGGCCCACGACGGCCAGCACGGGGGAGCCGTCGCCGCGGCGCTCGGAGCGGAGCACCTGCACCACGCCCTCGGAGTCCAGCTGCTCGATCCCCTTGCGGAACTGCTTGTGCTTGGCGGTGTCACGGCTGCGGACGACGGCGAAGTGCTCGGGCGCGAACGTGGTCAGCGGCGGGAAGGCGACCGGCCGCTCGGTGAACAGCGTGTCGCCGACGCCGAGGGCCGAGGCGTTGACCAGGCCGACGACGTCGCCGGGGTAGGCGACGTCGACGCTCTCCCGCTCGCGGCCGAACACCTGCTGGGCGTACTTCGTGGCGAACGGGCGGCTGGTGCGGCCGTGGGTGACCACCATGCCCCGCTCGAACACCCCCGAGCAGATGCGGATGTAGGCGAGCCGGTCGCGGTGAGCGGCGTCCATCCCCGACTGCACCTTGAACACGAAGGCGCTGAACGGCTGGTCCAGGCCGCGCACCGCGCCGTCGGCGTCCGGGCGTCCCGTGGGGGCGGGGGCGAGGTCGACCAGCGTGTCCAGCAGCGCCCCGACGCCGAAGTTGGAGACGGCGGAGGCGAACAGCACCGGCGTGGTGACCCCGCCGAGGAAGGACTCCTGGTCGTGCTCGGCGCCGGTGGCCTCGAGCAGCTCGGCCTCCTCGACCGCCTGTGCCCAGACCTCGCCCTCCCGGGCGGTGGCCTCGGCCGCCGTCAGCTGTTCCTCCGGGGCGATGGTCGCGCCGCCGGCGGTGCGGGTGAAGCGGCGGAAGGTGCCGTCGCGGCGGTCCAGGACGCCGCGGAAGTCGCCCGCGATGCCCACCGGCCAGGTCAGCGGGGTGGGGGTCAGGCCGGTGCGCTCGGCGATCTCGTCCATCAGCTCCAGGGCGTCCTTGCCCGGCCGGTCCCACTTGTTGACCACGGTGACGATCGGGATGCCCCGGTGCTTGCAGACGGCGAACAGCTTCATCGTCTGGGTCTCCAGGCCCTTCGCGGCGTCGACCAGCATCACGGCGGCGTCGACGGCGGTGAGCACCCGGTAGGTGTCCTCGGAGAAGTCGGCGTGGCCGGGGGTGTCGAGCAGGTTGACCACCGCGTCCCGGTACTCGAACTGCAGCGCCGCGGAGGTGATGGAGATGCCGCGGGCGCGCTCCATGTCCATCCAGTCCGACACGGTGCCCCGCCGGCCGGCCTTGCCGTGCACCGCGCCGGCCTGCCCGATGACGCGGGCGTGCAGGGCCAGGGCCTCGGTGAGTGTGGACTTGCCGGCGTCGGGGTGGCTGATCACGGCGAAGGTGCGCCGCCGCGCGGCCTCGGCGACCGCTGCCCGGCCGGTGCGGTCGACGTCGGCGGCGGGTGGGGCGGCACTCACGGTGGTTCTCCTCGGGGTCCGTGGGCGCGCAGGTCCTTCAGACGGCGGCCCGGGGGTGCTCCGGGACACCGGGCGGGCGAGCTACCAACGGGCCGGCCGGCGGCGTCCGAGCACGCTCAACGCTACAGGCGTCAGCCGACGTAGCCGCTGCGCATGTCGCCGACGACCAGCGGCCGGTCGAGGGTGGAGGGCTCCAGCCGCTGCCGCGGCCGGTCGCCCGGGAAGACGCCGGCTGCCGCCAGCACGTCCGGGTCGAGGAACCGGGTGGGCGGGGCCTCCGGGGAGAGGACGAGGTCCGGCGGCTGCTGCCCCTGCTCGGCCAGGGCGAACCCCCAGTCGCCGAAGCTCGGCACGTGCACGTGGTACGGCGTCGCCGCCAGCCCGGCCGCCTCCAGGGTGGAGACGGTCCGCCAGTACGCGTCCGGCGTCGAGTACGGGCTGCCGGCCTGCACGGTGACCAGCCCGCCCGGCGCCAGGGCGGCCGAGACCAGGCCGTAGAACTCGGTGGAGTACAGCCGCCCGAGCACCGGGGTGTCGGGGTCGGGCATGTCCACGACCACGGCGTCGAAGCCGGTCGCGGCCGGGGAGCGCAGCCAGCGGAACGCGTCGTCCACGACCACCCGCACGCGCGGGTCGTCGAGCGCGCCGGCGTTGAGCGCGGCCAGCCGGGTGCGGGCCAGGCGGACGACCTCGGGGTCGAGCTCCACCTGGACCACCTCGCGCACCGAGGGGTGGCGCAGCACCTCCCGCGCGGCGAGCCCGTCACCGCCGCCCAGGACCAGCACCCGGGCGGGGTCGCGGGCCAGCACGGGGTGCACCAGCGACTCGGTGTACCGGTGCTCGTCGCGGCTGGAGAACTGCAGGTCGCCGTCCAGGTAGAGCCGGAGGTCGCCGGAGCGCTCGGTCAGCACCACCTCCTGGTACGCGGAGCGCTCGGCGTGCACGACCGGGTCGGCGTACAGCCGCTGCCGCGCGGTCGTCTCGATGTCCCGGGCCTGCAGCAGGAGCGCGCCGAGCAGCAGGGCCGCGGCGAGCAGCGCACCGGTGGCCGCGCGCCGCGCCCGGCGCGTCATCTGCCGCCGGAGCAGCAGGCCGCACACCACCGCGGCGGCGAGCAGGTTGACCAGGCCGGTGATCGCCGCGCCGCGCACCTGGCCGGTCAGCGGCAGCAGCAGGAAGGGCCAGGCCAGCCCGCCGAGCAGCGCACCGGCGTAGTCCGCGGCGTTGAGGTCGGCGAGCACCTTGCCGCTGCCCTCGGCGTCGATGCCCTCGCGGCCGGTCTGCAGCAGCGTCATCAGCAGCGGCACCTCGGCGCCGACCAGGATCCCCAGGACGGCGGTCGCGGCGAGCAGCACGGCGGTGCTCGTGCCGTAGAAGGAGAACGACACGTACAGCGTGACGGCGCTGAGCCCCCCGGCGACGCCGAGCAGGATCTCGACCGCGACGAAGGTGGTCGCGGCGTGCGGCAGGAACGGCTTGACCAGCAGCGCGCCGGCGCCCAGCGCGGCGACGAAGCCGGCGACGATGAGCGAGGTCTGGGTGATGCCCCCGCCGACGAGGCTGGCCGACAGGGTCAGCAGCACCAGCTCGTAGACCAGCCCGCAGGCCGCGCAGACGGCGACGGCGGCCAGCAGCAGCGGCCGCGAGCGCACGGCGCCACCGCCCCGGGTGCGCGCCGGGCCGGCCACCCGCTCCGCCGACGTCGTCACGGCGTCACGACAGCGCGGCGGCGTTCACCGCGCCGATGGCCACCAGGCTGATGCCGACGGCCCAGGCCGAGCCGCGCATCCGGGGCTCGTTCACCAGGGCGCGCACGTCGGTCGGGATGACCGCGTCGAGCAACCGCAGGGCGACGGCCTGCAGCACCACCCCGACCATCCCGTAGACGGCGGCGTCGACGAGGCCCTGGCCGAGGCTGTCGGCGCTGGTCATGATCGCGGTGACGACGATGATCGCCAGGGCGATGTGGTTGGCACCCAGCAGGATCGCCGCGTTCGGGTTGTGGTCGGTGTAGACCTGGGTGCGCAGGTTCCCGGGCGTGAGCAGGTCCAGCGCGAGGAAGCCGAGCGCGAGCACGCCGACGCCGATGCCGAACCAGAGCAGCGTCGCCAGGACGCCGTCGAGCAGCGCCCCGCCCTCGACCGTGCCGAACTCGAGGGCCTGCCAGGTCGTGGTCACGTCGGGAACTCTCCTGAGGTCGGGGTGGGGGAGCAGCGGATCACTTGCCGTCGCCCGGGCCGCCGCCGCCACCGGTGCCGGCGGGTGAGCCGGGGCGGAAGCCGGGGCCGAGTAAGGCGAAGAAGCCGCTGCGGTAGCGGCCGTCGAGGTCCTCCACCCGCACGGTGCTGCCGCCGGCGGCCGCGCTCACCACGACGATGTCGTCGTCGTAGCGGAGGTACTCGTTGCCGCCGTCGGCCTGCCGCTCGGCGGGCCGCACCGCGTCGGCGATCGCCGCGGTCGTGGTGCCCACCGGGTCGGGCGAGGCGTAGACCCAGGTGTCGTCCACGGTGCTGGTCCGCTCGTAGGTGTCGTCGAGGAAGTCGCGCACCCGCGTGCCGCTGCCGCACCCGGCGAGCAGGACGGCGGCGAGCAGGAGCGCCGCCAGCCGGCGGGCCGGGCTCACGGCACCCACCTCGTGCGCGTCGTGACCAGCTCGCCGGAGTCGCCGGCCGGGTAGAGGTGCCAGGTCTGCCAGGCCCAGCCGCCGTCCAGCGGCTGCGCGGTCAGGGCGGTCAGCGCGTCGGCCGCGCCGGGGAAGGCGCCGCACAGCCACGCCGGGTCGTCGGCGGCCCGGGCGCGCAACCGCGCCGCCGTCGCGTCGAGCTCCGCGCGCGTCGCGGTGGTGGTGGCCGCGGTGAACGCGTAGCCGCCCGAGCGCTGCTCCGCCGGGAGCGGGCGGCCCCCCGCGGCGACGGCGTCGCACGACACCTCCTCGGTGAGCCGGTGACCGCGGACCTCGGCGGCGACCACGTGCGAGGCGCCCAGCACGCCGAGGACCACCGAGGCGCCCGCCGCACCGGGCAGCCGCAGCTGCGCCAGCGGGGTGGGGGCCGGCCCGTCGAGCAGCAGCCCCAGGGCACCGGCGGAGACGTCGCGGGGGGCGATGTCCAGCTGGTGCAGGCTCATGTCCCGGGCGTCCGGTGGTAGACGGTCAGCTCGCCACGGCTGACGGCCCGGCCCGTGGAGACCTCCCACGACTGGGTCGGCGCCCAGCGCTCGAAGGCGATCAGCCCGGTCCGGTCCGCCGTCGCGTAGTCGGCGTAGTCCACGGTGCCGCTGGGCGGGGTGCCGGTCGTGCCCTCGGCGGTGTACGAGGCGCGGCCCCGCTCGACCTGCCGGTGCACGCGGTCGTCCAGGACCACGTCGCCGTCGGGGGTCAGGTTCGTGCCCTCGCGACGCATCCACAGCGTCATCTCGAGGTCGCCCTCGTCGTCCTCCACGGTGAGCCAGCGGCGGCCGGTCGACCCGTCGAGCAGGTGCTCGCGCCAGGTCATCCCGCCCTCCTCCAGCACGATCGTGCCGCGGACGACGTGGTCGATGCCGGCGTAGGTGATCACGTCGCCGACGCCGATGGCGTGCGGGTCGTAGACGTCGGGCTCGTCGGCCAGCGGGTCGACCCGGGCGCGCGGCGCCGCGGCGCGCGCCAGGTTGCGCCGGCGCAGCACGAGCACGACCACGGCGAGCACCGCGAGGGCCACGAGGACGACGACCAGCAGGACGAGCAGCACATCGGGCATCGCGGGGCCTCCCGGCGGGGTGCGTTCGGGGGAGAACCTATCGCGCCGGAAGATCGTCCCGGGACCGCGCTGCCCCGGCCCGGTGCGGCCCGCGGCAGCGGGGCTCAGCCGCCGGTGGCGCGCGCGCCCGCGGGCTCGGTCCGGTCGGCGTCGTCCGCCGGCTCCTCCGCCGGACCGGCGGCGCTGTTGCCGTGGAACGCCGTCTGCGGGGCGGCGGGACCGCCGGGGCGCCGCCCGGTCCGGTCGGCGGCGAGCGCCTCGGGGGCCAGCGCCGGGTCGACCCGGCCCCACTCGGTCTCGACGTCGGTGAGCAGGGCCTCCAGGTAGGCGCGCAGCTGCGCCCGGCACGCCTGGGCGAACGCCTTCAGGAACGCCACCTGCTCCTCCAGCTCGGCGGCGGTGCGCTGCCCGGCGGCGTCGCCGTCCCCGCCGGTCGGCACGCTGAGGCGCGCGGCGGCCTCCTGCGCCGCCTGCATGATCGCACCGGCGTTCTCGCGCGCCAGCCGCAGCTGCTCCTCGTACTGGTCGCGGGCCTCGGCCGTCATCTGCCGGCTGAAGTCCTCGGCCTCGGCGACGTACTCGTCGGCGGTCTGCTGGGCGCTGGCGAGGATCTTCACCGCCTGCTCGCTGGGCGGCTCGGGCACCGTGGCGCCCGACAGGCGCTGCTCCAGCTCGGTGACCCGGTGCCGCAGCTCGTCGCGCTCGCCCACGAGGCTGCCCACCTCCGCGGCCACCATGTCGCGGAAGCGGTCGACCTCGGCCTGGTCGTAGCCGGGGTGCAGCATCGAACCGGAGGTGAACCGGGCGCCGCGGATCTGCTCCGGCGTCAGCCGCCGGGCGGCCCCTCCGTTCCCGGACGTCTCGGTGGTGGTCATTCGGTCACCTTCCCCTCGGCACTGGGCCCCGGTCGGCTGGGGGCGAACACCTCGCTGCGCACCCGCTCCCGCGGCACGCCGTGCCCCAGGAGCCCCTCGACGGTCGCCTCCACCATCGGGGCCGGGCCGGCGACGTACACCTCCCGGCTGAGCCACGGCCCGTGCCGGAGGACGACGTCCCCGACGTCGCCGTGCTCCAGCCGGGACAGGTCGTCGTCCGACACCGCGCACGTCACGTCCAGCCACGGGTGGGCGGCCTGCAGCTCCGCGATCGCCGCGCGGTCGTAGAGGTGGTCCTCGGCGCGGGCGCCCACGAAGAGGTCGACCCGGCGGGCCGGACCCTGCCGGGCCACCTGGTCGACGAGCGCCTTGAGCGGCGCCAGGCCCATGCCGCCGGCGACGAGCAGCAGGTCGCGGTCGGAGTCGGCGGCCAGCGTCAGCTCGCCCAGCGGCGGGCCCAGCCGCACGAGGTCGCCCACCTCGGTGCTGCGGACGAGCGCGGTGCTGACCGGGCCGCCGGGGCGCGCCTTCACGTGCAGCTCCAGCGTGCCGTCGTCGCGGGGCGCGTTGGCGGGGGAGTAGTAGCGCCACAGCCGCGGACGGCGGTCGATCTCCAGCGACATCGACTGCCCGGGCAGGTAGTTCACCGGCACCTCGGGCCGTAGCTGCAGCACGGCCACGTCGATCGCCCGCCGCTCGTGCGCCACCACCTCGGCCCGCCAGGTCGCGGGCTGGTCGGCGGACTCCTCGGCGCCCTGGATCATCACCGAGGCGACGAGCTCGTAGGCCTCGGTCCAGGTGCGGGCGCGGTGCTCGTCCCACTCGTCGTCGAAGTGCTCCAGCGTCGCGAGCAGGCTGGGCATGACCGCCGGGTAGTGCGCGGGCAGGGTGCCGAACTTGCGGTGGTCGTGGCCGAGCTGCTTGAGGATCGGCACCAGCGCGTCGAGGTCGTCGACGTGCGACACGACCTCGCCGAGGGCGTGGAAGAACCGGTCGCGCTGGTGGGCCATCGAGACGGGGAACATCGCCCGGGTCTCGGGGTGGCTGAGGAACAGGTGCGAGTAGAAGTACAGGGGGGCCTCGTCGCCGGTGGCCGCCGCCTTGGCGAAGCTGGCCCGCATCGCGGCGATGTCCATCCGTGCGTGCCTCCTCGCGGCGGTCGCGTCCGTCCCGGCGAGCGCTCACCGGCACCGGTCCGCGACGACCCCGGAGCGCTCCGCTCTGCCCTTCCCCGGCGCGCTCGCCGCCACACGGCCCGCCCGGAGGTTTCTGGCGCGCCCGTTGCGGACGACGGCAGAAAACTCGCTCGCCGCCGATGAGCCGGGCGGGCAGAGTCGGTCTCCACCACGAGGAGACCGCACGACGCGAACCCGGGTGAGGTACCCATGCCGCTGCACGCACCCCTGGCCGTCGAGGCCACGGCGCTGACCAAGTCCTACGGGGCGACGACCGCGGTGGACGGGCTGGACCTCGCCGTGCCGGCGGGCACCGTCTACGGCGTGCTCGGCCCCAACGGGGCGGGGAAGACCACGACCATCCGCATGCTCGCCACGCTCATCAGCCCCGACTCGGGGAGCGCGCGGGTGCTCGGCCACGACGTCGTCACCGAGGCCGACGCCGTGCGCGCGGAGGTGAGCCTGACCGGCCAGCTGGCCTCGGTGGACGAGGAGCTGACCGGCCGCGAGAACCTGGTGCTGCTCGGCCGGCTCCTCGGGCTCTCCCGCGCGGGGGCGCGGGCCCGCGCCGACGAGCTGCTGGAGGCGTTCGGCATCGCCACGGCCGCCGGCAGGCTGGTCAAGCACTACTCGGGCGGCATGCGCCGCCGGCTGGACATCGCGGCGAGCATCGTCGTCACCCCGCGGCTGATGTTCCTCGACGAGCCGACCACCGGGCTCGACCCGCGCTCGCGGAACCAGGTCTGGGAGATCGCCCGCGCGCTGGTCGCCGGGGGCACCACGATCCTGCTCTGCACGCAGTACCTGGAGGAGGCCGACCAGCTCGCCGACGGCATCGCGGTCATCGACCACGGCCGGGTGATCGCCGAGGGCACGCCGGCGCAGCTCAAGGCGTCGGTGGGCACGGGGGCGCTGCACGTGCGGCTGCTCGACCCCGACCGCCGGCCCGACGCGGCCGGCGTGCTGGAGCGCGCGCTCGGCCCGGTCTCCCTGCAGCCGGACCCGGCGGTGCTCTCGGCCACCTGCCCCGACCCCGCCCGGGCCGCCGCCGCGGTGGCCGAGCTGGCCCGGACCGGCATCGGCCTCGCTCACTTCTCGCTGGACCAGCCCAGCCTGGACGAGGTGTTCCTGGCGCTCACCGGGCGCGGCGCCGAGGAGCCGCCCGGATCCGCCCCCACCTTCGAGGAGCAGACGTCATGACCACCCTCACCACGGACGCCGACACCGCGGCGGTGCGCCGGGCGATCGCCGGCACGGAGCGGCCGCCACGACCCGGGCCGCTGCAGGCGGCGCTGACCTTCGGCTGGCGCGGCATGCTGAAGGTCAAGCACGTGCCCGAGCAGTTGCTCGACGTGACCGTCACGCCGGTGATGTTCCTGCTGATGTTCACCTACCTGTTCGGCGGCGCCATCGCCGGCTCCACCAGCGCGTACCTGGACTACACGCTGCCCGGGCTGCTGGTCATGTCGGTGCTGTTCACCACCGTCTACTCCGGCGTCGCGCTCAACACCGACCTGACCAAGGGCGTCGTCGACCGGTTCCGCTCGCTGCCGATCTGGCGCCCGGCACCGCTGCTGGGCTCGCTGCTCGGCGACAGCGTCCGGTACGTCGTGGCCGGCACGGTGATCATCGTCGTCGGCGTGCTGCTGGGCTACCGGCCGGACGCCGGGGTGTCCGGTGCCGTCGCCGCGCTCGCCCTCGTGGTGGTCTTCTCGTTCGGGCTGTCGTGGGCGTTCTCGGTGCTCGGCCTGCTCCTGCGCAGCCCCAACGCGGTCATGAACGCGGGTTTCATGGGCATCTTCCCGCTGACGTTCCTGTCCAACGTCTTCGTCGACCCGGCCACGCTGCCCGGGCCGCTGCAGGCGTTCGTCGACGTCAACCCCATCTCGATCCTGGCGACGGCGTCGCGGTCGCTCATGGCCGGGGAGCCCGACGTGCCGGCGATCCTCGTCTCGCTGGCGGTGGCCGCGGCCCTGGCGCTGGTGTTCCTGCCGATCACCACGCGGCTGTACCGGAGCCGCTGAACCTCAGGCGGCGCGCGCTCCTGCCGTGGCCGGGACGGGCGCCGACCGCGGGATCGCCAGGCCGCCGACCAGGCCGGCGGCGAGGACGGCGGTGCTCACGCCGAACGCCACCTGGAAGCCGGCCACGTCGGTGAGCCAGCCCGCGACCAGGGGGCCGGCGATGGCGCCGAGGTCGGCCGACATCTGGAACACGGCGACGACGCGGCCACCCCGGCCGCCGCTGAGGTCGCCGACCAGCGCCGCCGGTGCGCTGGCCAGCAGCGAGGCACCCAACCCGAAGACCGCCATCGAGACCAGGAAGGCCCAGGTCGCCGGGGGCAGCACCAGCACCGCCATGGCCGCGGTCGCCAGCGCCGCCCCGAGGACGAGCGAGGGCCGCCGTCCCCACGCGTCGACGAGCCGGCCGGAGCGGAGCAGCCCCAGCGCCTGGGCCAGCGAGCCGGCCAGCAGTCCGGCCCCGGCCCAGGCCACCGTGCGCCCCAGCTCCTCGGTGACGTAGAGCGGCACGAGCGAGTTGCGGACGCCGAACAGCACCCAGCCGACGCCGACGTTGGCCACCAGCGCGGCCAGGTAGACGCGGGAGCGCAGGGCGCTGCCCAGCCGGACCGGGCCGGCGTCGAGGTCCGGCCCGGCGACGTCGGCCGCCGCGGGCGCCGCGGGGTCGGGCTCGGCGGTGCGCAGCAGCGCGATGCCGACCGCGCCGGCGACCAGCAGGAAGCCGGCGTAGAGGAAGAACGGCAGCCGCGGGGAGAGCTCCGCGAGCAGCCCGCCGGCGGCGGGGCCGGCGATGCCGCCGAGGATGAAGCCGCCCTGCCAGGTGGCGGCGGCCCGGCCGCGGTGCGACGGCGGGGCCACCCGCAGCAGCAGCGACAGCGCGGCCACGGTGAACATGGCGCTGCCGATGCCACCCGCGGCGCGCAGCCCCAGGAAGAGGGGGAACGAGCCGGCGAGCCCGGCGAGCCCCGTGGTGACGGCGACGATCACCAGGCCGGAGGCGAGCACCAGGCGCTCGCCGAACCGCTCGACCAGGGTGCCGCCGCTGAAGGCGGAGACGAAGCGGAAGAACGCGAAGGCGCTCACCGCCAGGCCGACGGCGGTGGTCCCCACCCCGAAGGAGCGGGCGAACAGCGGGATCGCCGGCGCGACGATGCCGAAGCCGAGGGCCACGACGAAGGCGATGACCGCCAGGACCCTGACCTCGCGGGGCAGCCCGCCCCCCGTCCCGACCCGCACGAGAGGCGATCGTCCCACGCCCGGCCCGCGCGGCCGCCGCCGAGGTCCCGGCGTGCGGGCGGCCGGGCCGCCCGCACGCCGGAGTGCTGTCAGGCGATGCGGCGGGCGAAGGGGGCGTCGCCCATGGAGTTGATCGACGCCACCTTCACCGGCACGCCGTAGGTGGAGGCGTGCACCATCTGGCCGTTGCCGATGTACATCCCCACGTGGCTGACCGGCGAGTAGTAGAAGAGCAGGTCGCCGGGCTGCAGCGCCGAGAGGGGCACCGGGGTGCCCATCGTCGACTGCATCCGGCTCGAGTGCGGCAGGCTGATGCCGGCGGCCGCGTAGGCGTACTGCATGAGGCCCGAGCAGTCGAAGGCGTCCGGCCCGGCGGCCGCCCACACGTAGGGGTCGCCGATCTGCGCCATGGCCGTGTTCACCGCGGTCTGCGCCGCCCCGCTGCCGCCGGACGGTGCCGGGGGGGCGGCGCAGACCGCGGTGAAC
>NZ_SSXB01000151.1:0-2701 GCF_021698995.1 Blastococcus sp. KM273129
CCGGCAAAGGCACGAGGCCAGTCAGAGCAAGGGTCACGCCCGCTGCCGCCAGCAGTCAGCCCATCACCGACGAACCGACCCGGCCAGCCTCACAGTCAGAACAGCTGCTGCAGCGGCTCGAGCGCGAAGTAGACCAGGAAGAGCAGGGCCACCACCCACATGAGCGGGTGGATCTCCCGGCGCCGCCCGACGGCCACGCGCAGCAGCACGAAGCTGATGACGCCGGCCCCGATGCCGTTGGTGATCGAGTAGGTGAACGGCATCAGCGCGATGGTCAGGAACGCCGGGATGACCAGGGACATGTCGTCCCAGGTGAGGTTCTTGATCTGGCTGATCATCAGCGCGCCGACGATCACCAGCGCGGGGGCCGCCGCCTCGGCGGGCACGACCGCCACCAGGGGGGTGAAGAACACCGCGACCAGGAACAGCAGGCCGGTGACGATGCTGGCCAGCCCGGTGCGGGCGCCGTCGGCCACCCCGGCGGTGCTCTCGATGTAGGTGGTGTTCGACGAGACGCTGCCCGCGCCACCCGCGGCGGCGGCCAGCGAGTCGACGAGCAGGACCGGCTGCGACTTCGGCAGGTTGCGGTTCTCGTCCAGCAGGTCGCCCTCGGCGCCGACGGCGGTGACCGTGCCGACGGTGTCGAAGAAGTCGGCGATCATGATGGAGAAGACGATCAGCAGGGCGGCGATGACGCCGATGCGCTCGAACCCGCCGAACAGGGAGAAGTTGCCGAGCAGGGAGAAGTCGGGGGTGCCGACGACGTCGTCGGGCAGCTCGGGCACCTGCAGCCACCACCCGCGGGGGTTCTCGCCGTCCTCGCCGAAGCGCGGGCCGACGCCGGCGACGGCCTCGACGACGATCGCCAGCACCGTCGTCGCCACGATGCCGATGAGCAGCGCGCCCTTGACCCGGCGGACCACCAGCAGGCTCATGAGCAGCAGGCCGACGACGAAGGTGAGCATCGGCCAGCCGGCGAGCTGGCCGCCCACACCGAAGCTGATCAGCGGGTTGCCCGGCCGGATGATGCCGGCGTCGGCCAGCCCGATGATCGCCAGGAAGAAGCCGATGCCGACGGCGATCGCGATCTTGAGCTGGGCCGGGATCGCCTCGAAGACCGCCTTGCGGAAGCCGGTGAGCACCAGCACGGTGATCAGCAGGCCCTCCAGCACGACCAGGCCCATGATCTCGGGCCAGGTCAGCTGGGTGGCCGCGAAGACGGCGACGATCGCGTTGATGCCCAGGCCGGTGGCGAGCGCGAACGGGTAGCGCCCGACGATGCCCATCAGCAGCGTCAGCGCACCGGCGAGCAGCGCGGTGACGGCCGCGATCGAGCCGAACGGCAGGACCGTCCCCTCGACGTCGGCACCCGGTGTGCCGTCCGGACCGGCGATGCTGGTCAGGATGATCGGGTTGAGCACCACGATGTAGGCCATCGTGAAGAAGGTGGTGATCCCACCGCGCACCTCGCGGCTGACCGTCGAGCGGCGGGCGCTGATCTCGAAGTACCGGTCCAGACCGTTCTTCGGGCGGACCCGCGGCCCCTCGCTGCGGCGCGGCGTGGTCGGCGGCCGCCCCGCCGAGACGTCGGCGGGGGTGCTGCCGTCGGCGGCCGAGGCGCTGGCGCCACCGGAGGGACGGGACTTCTGCGGCATGCGGGTTCTCCGGGCGGTGCGGGTGGCCATCGAGCGGCGCCAGCGTGCCACATGCAGGGACCGGCACCGTCGCCCCGTGACCAGGATGGGATCTAAGGTGCCGTCGTGCCCCGTCCCGTCAAGCAGGCTCCCCCGCCGTTGCAGGTCGACACCGCGCGCGTGGTGATCGCCGGCATCGCCGTGTGGGCGGTGGCGCTGGTCGTGCTCCTGCTGCTGGGCGACCGGGTGGACCGCATGTGGACCTGGACCTGCGTGGCCGCCATCGGGCTGGCGGTGCTCGGCCTCGGCGTCATGAAGCTGCAGGGGCAGCTGGGCCCCCGCGACCGCGGCTGAGCGCGGTCAGTCCGCCAGGACGTCGTACTCCGAGGTGTCGTAGCGCGCCGAGGTGACCACCTCGGTGTCCTGGACGACGACGAGCGTGGCCTGGCTGTGCGCGCCGCAGCCGTAGTCGGCGGCCACGACCCGCCCGTCACCGGGTGCGTAGGCGTTGCCGCAGACGCCGACCATCCCGCGGAGCGAGCCGGCCAGCGGGAGCCAGAAGCCGCAGGTCGCGCAGGGGCCGGGGGCCTGACGGGCCATCGGTGAGGTCGGGCCGAACTCCCCCGACGACCAGCGGGCCACGGCCTCGGCACGCCCCTCGCGGGACATGACCCGCTCCCGGCCCAGCCCGATCTCTCGGGCGACGACGCGCCCCTCGGCGTCGTCGGCGGAGTCGTCGTCGACCGTGTAGGCCGGTACCAGGCGGGGGTCGTCCTCGGTGGCCGGCAGGACGTCGCCCACCGAGAGGTCCCCCGGGCGCAGCCGCTCGTGCCACGGCACCCACGCCGGCGCGAGCAGCGCCTGGTCGCCCGGCAGCAGGACGACCTCGTCGACGGTCACCCGCTCCTCGCCGGGCACCCGGGCGATCGTGACCGCCCAGTGCCAGCCCACGTACCCGGGCAGCCGGCTGGCGAAGGTGTGGGTGAGCACCTCGCCGAGCTCCGCGGGCCCCACGGCCTCCGCCGTCGCGCCCAGGTGCTCGCCCACCAGGTCGGCGGCCCCGGCCG
>NZ_SSXB01000152.1:0-2617 GCF_021698995.1 Blastococcus sp. KM273129
TCCGTCCCCCGTCCCGTCCCGCCCGTTCGCCGGCGCCCACTCTGCCGGTGCCCGGGTGGACGCGCGCGGAGGGTCAGCCCCCGGTGATCCGCCGCAGCTCGGCGACGTGGGCGTCGAAGGCGGCGCGGCCGGCTGCCGTCAGCGCGAGGCCGGTCCGCACGCGGGAGGCGCGGGTGGCCTTGCGGACCGTCACGTAGCCGGCCTCCTCGAGCTGCTTGACGTGCTTGGAGAGCACCGAGTCGCTGACCCCGATCCGCTCGCGCACCGCCGCGAAGTCCATCGAGTCGACGGCGGCGAGCAGCCCGCACACCTGGAGCCGGGGCGGCGCGTGCACGACCGGGTCGAACCGCGGCCGGACGGCGGTCACAGCTCGCCGCGCAGCTCGGCGACGTAGATGCGGGTCCACCACCGGCTGACCAGTGCGATGCCGACCCCGAGGACCGCGCCGGCCACGACCATCGCCCCGCCGACGTCGAGCGCCAGCTCGAGGACCAGGGCCGGCACGACGACCAGCGTGGCGCCGACCAGCCACGCCGTGTAGGCCCGGCGGGTGGGCCCCGGCCGGTCGCCGCTGACCCACGCGCCGGTCAGCCTCCGGTAGACCGCCACCAGCCCGCGGAGGCCGGCCAGGTAGACCACCAGCGCCCCGAGCGTCAGCCAGGGGAAGGCGAAGGAGTACGAGGCGAACAGCAGGAACGTCAGCAGGCCGAGGAGCGCGTCGTACCACCAGGGCTGGACCACGCGCTCGGCGAGCGCCACCCGGTCCGCGCGCAGGGCGGCCAGCTGGGCCCGGGCGTCCGCCTCGTCACTTTCCATGACGGAAAGCGTGGCCGTCGCTTTCCGATCCGTCAAGTCACGCCACACGGCTGTCACACGCGCCGTGGTCTCATGGCCGCCGGGCCCGACAGCGACAGCGACAGCGAAGAGGAGACGTGACCGATCTGCGGCACCACGGCGACGCCGAACTGGCGCCCGGCCTGGTCGACCTCGCCGTCAACGTGCGGGCCGGGACGCCCCCGCCCTGGCTGCGCGACGTCCTGCGGGAGTCGCTGGAGGCCAGCGCGGCCTACCCGGTCCTCCCCCCCGCCCGCACGGCCGTCGCCGCGGCGCACGGCCGCGACCCCGCCGGGGTGCTGCTCGCCGCCGGCGCCGCGGAGGTGTTCGTGCTGCTCGCCCGCGCCCTGCGACCCCGGCACGCCGTCGTCGTGCACCCCTCCTTCACCGAACCGGAGGCCGCGCTGCGGTCCGCCGGTCACCCGGTGAGCCGGCTGCTCCTGCGGGAGGCCGACGGCTACCGGCTCGACCCCCGCGCCGTCCCGGACGACGCCGACCTGGTGGTGCTGGGCAACCCGACCAACCCGACGTCGGTGCTGCACCCGGCCCGCGACCTCGCCGCCCTGGCCCGCCCCGGCCGCGTGCTCGTGGTCGACGAGGCCTTCGCCGACACCGTGCCCGGCGAGCCGGAGTCGCTGGCCGGGCGCGCCGACCTGCCCGGCCTGCTCGTCGTGCGCAGCCTGACCAAGACGTGGGGCCTGGCGGGGCTGCGGGTGGGCTACGCGCTCGGGCCTCCGGATCTGGTGGCCGCGCTCGCCGCCCAGCAGCCGCCGTGGCCGGTGAGCACCCCGGCGCTGGCCGCGCTGGTCGCCTGCACCGCCCCGGCCGCACGCGCCGAGGCGCAGCAGGCGGCGGTCGCGCTCACCGGGCACCGCGCGGCGCTGCTCGCGGCCCTGCCCCCGCAGGTGGCGGCCCTGGGCACCCCCCGCTCCTCGTTCGTCCTGCTGCGGGTGCCCGACGGGGCGCGGGTGCGGCGGGAGCTCCGCGACGCGGGCTGGGCGGTCCGCCGCGGCGACTCGTTCCCGGGGCTGGGCCCCGACCACCTGCGGGTCGCCGTGCGGGACCCGGCGACCTCGCGCGCGTTCGCCGCCACCCTCGCTGGGATCCTGTCCCGGTCCCCCCGGTGCGGCTCCACGGGGCGGACGACCACCGGCACCCCCGAGGAGATCCGCTGAACGCCACCCCGGTGCCCCCCGAGCAGGGCACGGTCTACCCGGTCGGGCTGCGGCTGCGCGACCGGCCGGTCGTCGTCGTGGGCGGCGGCCGGGTCGCCCACCGGCGCGTCGCCGGCCTGCTGGAGGCGCGGGCCCGCGTCACGGTGGTCAGCCCCGAGGTGACGCCCGCGCTGGAGTCGCTGGCCGCGGCCGGCCGCGCGACCTGGCTCCGGCGCACCTACCGCCGCGGCGACCTCGCCGGGGCCTGGTACGCGGTCGCCGCCACCGACGACCCCGCGGTCAACGCCGCCGTCGCCGCGGAGGCGGAGGACGACCGCATCTTCTGCGCGCGCGCCGACGACCGGTCGGCCTCCAGCGTCTGGACGCCCGCCATCGGGCGGCAGGGCGAACTGGTCGTGGGCGTGCACGGGGGCGGGGACCCGCAGCGGGCGATCGGGGTGCGGGACGCGATCGTCGCCGGGCTGACCGACGGCAGCATCCGCGACCGCGCCGCCCGTCCCGCACCGGGGGGCAGCGTGGTGCTGGTCGGTGGCGGCCCCGGCGACCCCGGCCTGATCACCGTCCGCGGCCGCCAGGCCCTGGCCACCGCCGACGTCGTCGTCGCCGAC
>NZ_SSXB01000153.1:0-2093 GCF_021698995.1 Blastococcus sp. KM273129
TCGGCCGGGCGCGGCGGCAACGTCACCGCCGCCGCCGAGTTCAACATCTGGTCCGACCCAGAGGCGGCCCAGGTGGTGCTCTCCTCCGCGGTGCCCACCGTGCTGGTCGGGCTGGACGTCACCCTGCCCACCGTGCTCACCGAGGAGGGGATCGCCCGCTTCGCCGGCGCGGGGCCGGTCGGTCGCAGCGCGGCGGCGATCCTCCAGGAGTACGTGGACCACGCGCGGGACGCGTACGGCGTCGCCGGGGTGGTGGTGCACGACGCCCTGGCGCTCACCGAGGCGATCGCGCCCGGCACCCTGGGGACGGTGCGGCGCGACGTCGTCGTCGACACCACCGCGGGCCCCGGCCGCGGCCAGACCCTGGTCGACCGCCGGGCGGTGTCGCGCTCGTCGACGGCGGTCGAGGTGGCCGAGACCGTCGACAGCGCGGCCGCCGTGGAGTTCCTGGTCTCCCGGCTGGCCCGGCTGGACGGCTGATCAGCGCGCCCGGGTGCCCTCCACGATGCCGACGGCGATGTCGCGCAGCTTGCGGTTGTACCGCTGGGAGGCCTGCCGCAGGATCTCGAACGCCTGCTCGGCGTCCACGTGCTGCTGGGCCATGAGCACGCCCTTCGCCTGCTCGATCACCGCCCGCGACTCCATCGCCACCCGCATGTTGCGCGCGTGGTCGGCGAGGCGGGCGTGGGCATCGGCGTTGGCGACGGCCACCGCGATCACCTCCGCCGTCTCCAGCCCGGCCGCCAGCGCCTCGGGCGTCGCGAACGCCTCCGGCCGCGTGGAGTAGATGTTGAGCGCGCCGATCCAGGAGCCCTGGTAGGGCAGGGGGACCGACAGCGAGCTGCGCACCTCCGTCTCGCGGACCCGGGCGACGTAGCGCGGCCAGCGCTCCTCGGTGCGCATGTCGTCGACACGCAGCACGACCCCGCCGCGCCCGGCGTCCACGCACGGGCCGCCGTCCTCGGCGTACTGGAGTTCGTCGGCCATCAGCGCCATCTCGCCGGTGTAGGCGGCCGTGAACGGCTTCTCCCCGCGGATGAGGGTGGTGGAGACCGCCTCCGCGCCGGGGATCGCCCGGGCCGCGATGGCGGTGATCTCACCGAGCACGTCGGCCAGTTCCCGGTCGCCCAGGGCCACCTTGCTGAGCTCGCGCAGCACGTCGTCCACCGGCACAGTCTGCCTGGTGGGCCCCCCTCGGCTCGCCCCCCTTCGCGCGCCGCGCCCGCATCGGTCAGGATGGTGCGATCCGGGACGCCTCCGGCAGCGCCGTGCGGAGCAGACGCGAGAGGACGAGATGGCCGACGAGCAGGCCCACGACGCGTGGCCGTCCGCGCCCGTCCCCTCCGTCCCGGGCGACGTCTGGCACTGGCAGCTCGAGGCGATGCACGTGGTGTCCCGGGTGCGCACCGACCTCCGCGCCCGGATCGCCCACCCCTCGGTCTCCGCCGCCTCGACCGAGGACGCTCGCGACGGCCTGCTCCTGGTGTTCGAGGAGCTGGCCTCCAACGCGCTGCGGCACGGCGGGGGCGACGTGCGCGCGCTGGTGGTGGCCGGGCCGGCGGGCTGGCTGCTCGACCTCAGCGACGAGGCGCCCGACCGCCCACCGGTGCCGGCCGTCGACCGGGACCCGGCGCTCGGCGGCATGGGCCTGCACCTCGTGGCCCAGCTCTCCACCGACTACGGCTGGGAGCAGCGGCCCGGCCGCAAGCACGTCTGGGCGCTGCTGCCGTCGGGCAAGGAGCCCGCCGAGCCGCTGCGCGAGCGGCTCCCCGAGCAGCGCTCCCCGGGCGCCTAGCTCTCGCTGCCCGACGGCGGGGGCTCTCGGGCCCGGCGGCTGCGTGGGCAGCACCCTGCCACCGAGTCGCTGACCAGCAAGAACTGTCAGTGGCTCGCTCTACGGTCCGGGTGTGTTCATCGGTGAGCCACCCCGCGCGCCGGAAGAGGGCGACCCGGTCCCCTGGGTGCCCGACACCGACGCCTGCGGGCTGAGCGATCTGGAACTGGTCGCCGACATCTGGGCCGCCGACGCCCGCGAGGCCCGGCACGCCGCCCAGCGCGCCGAGGCCATCGCCGCGCTCGCCCGCCGCCGCTCG
>NZ_SSXB01000154.1:0-2077 GCF_021698995.1 Blastococcus sp. KM273129
CCGTGGAGCCGCCCGCCGAACCGCCGCCCGCCGAGCCCGCGCCCGCGCCCGCGGTGGTTGCGCCCGGCGCGTCGGTGGAGGTGGCCGACCCCGCGACCAGCGCAGCGGCCCTCTCGGTCACGCTGGAGCAGGCGGTCGCCGGGGTGTCCTGCGCGGACTCCTCCGTCGTCGCGGGCAACGGCACCCTGGTGGCGGTCCGCATCACCGTGACCACCGGCGCCGACCTCGCCGTCCTCGGTGGCGAGCGCAGCATCTCGCCGGCCGACTTCCGCCTCGTCGCGGACGACGGGTCCGTGGCCACCGGCAGCTCGCCCGCAGGCTTCTGCGACACCGGGGCGGCCGCCTTCCCGGGGGCACCGCTCGCGCCGTCCTCGTCCGTCACCGGCACCGTGGTGCTGGACGTGCCGGCGCAGTCGGGCACCGTGGTCTTCCGCCCGGCGTGGCTGCCCTGAGCCGCCGGTGAGGGAGCGGGGCACGGGGCGCTGCGGCAGGGTGGGGGCATGACGACGCCCTCGGACACGCCGCAGCCGCGCGACATCGCCCTCGAGCAGGAGTCACCCGAGATGGCGGCGTCCCTGGAGGAGCAGAGCGCCCCGCGCGAGGCGCCGCAGGGCGACGAGGGCGACCTCGAGGGCCACCCCTCCTAGGTCCGCGACCCGCCGGTGAGCCGGCGGGCCGGGATGCGCCCGTCGGCGACGTAGTACAGCGTCGTCCCGACGGCCAGCGGGGTGTCCCACGGCGGGCTGACCGCCAGCCCGTCGGGGCCGCGCACCGCCAGCACGGTCGCGCCCCAGGTCGAACCGAAGTGGCGCTGGCACTCGCCGAACGTGCCGTGCGGGAAGCCCGGGGGCACCGTCAGCGAGTAGGTGTTGCGCCCCCCGTGCGTCATCAGCTCGCTGTAGACCTGGGTGATGCCGGGGTCGTTCGCCTCTTCGGTGAGCAGCGAGGGCATGTGCCACTGGACGGCCTGCACCCCGGCGCTCACGTAGCGCAGGGAGTCCCGCCGCTCCAGGTCGCGCAGCGCGGCGACGAGGTGGACCCCCGGGTGGGCGTGCTCGACGGCGACCGCCACGGCGAGGGTCTCGTTGTCGTCCCGGACGTCGACGACCACGGTCCGGGCCCGGGGCACGCACGCCCGCTGCATGACGTCCTCGTGGGCGAGGTCACCCCGGACGAAGTGCACGGCCGGCTCGTCGGGCATCGGGTTCTCCGCGACGTCGTCCCAGGCGCAGAGCGCGACCTGGGTGCGCCCCTCGGCGGTCAGCTCCGCGACGATCCGCTCGGTGCGCCCCGGCCAGTAGCCCAGCAGCACCACGTGACCGGACAGCTCCAGGGGGACCACACCTCTCAGACGCCGGCCCCGCAGCGACTGCAGGGCCTCGGACAGCTGCGTGAACAGCAGGGTCAGGGTCACGATGCCGCCCACGATCACGTAGGCGCCGATCAGCCGGCCGGCGATCGAGCCGGGGAAGACGTCGCCGTAGCCCACGGTCGCGGCGGTGACCAGGAAGTACCACCAGTAGGTGCCCGGCGCGGTGATCGCGCTGCCGGCCGGCTCGGCCAGCGCCATCGCCAGCCAGCTGGACAGGAAGACCGACACCGCGACCGCCAGCGGCAGCCGCCAGCCGCTCAGCCGCAGCCGGACGAACCGGGCGAAGTGCACGAAGAACGGCAACGGGGCTCCAGGGGCGGGATCGGGACGACGCAAGCTACCGCGGCGCGCCCGGCGGCAGGTGGGTGCCGACCACCCGCGCGGCCAGCTCGGCCAGGACCCGCGGGGCCTCGGCGACGCAGCGCCCGAGGTCGGGCTCCACCTCGGTCAGCCCGTGCCCGGCCACGAAACCCGCGGCCCGCAGCCGCTCCGGGGTCAGCCGCACCACGCCGGCCAGCCCCAGGCAGGGCACCCCCGCCGCGGCCGCCCGCGCCACCACCTCCGCCGGGGCCTTGCCGCGCAGCGTCTGCTCGTCGAGCGAGCCCTCGCCGGTGACCACCAGCGCGGCGCCGGCCAGCGCGTCGTCCAGCCCGACCAGGTCGCAGACGTAGCGCGCCCCCGAGCCCACGCCCCGCGCGATCGTCG
>NZ_SSXB01000155.1:0-1973 GCF_021698995.1 Blastococcus sp. KM273129
CTTGGCTACACGCCTACAACCACCACCGGCCCCACACCGGCATCGGCGGCCACCCACCCATCAGCCGCTTGACCAACCTCCCCGGTCAGTACAGCTAGCCGGCGATCGGCTTCCCCCAGAGCAGTCGCGCTCTGCCCCGCGGGTGTGGGCAGAGGGCGACTGTCCACAGGAAGACACAGGGGGTCGTGCCCTCCCCCGCCCAGCCGACAGGCTCGGCCGGTGCCCGAGGACCCTGCCCCGCAGCAGTTCGACCTGTGCGGCCTGATGCGGCGGATCCGCCGCCGGGCCGACCTCTCCCAGCGGGAGCTCGCGGAGCGGCTGGGCGTCTCGAAGTCGGCCGTCGCCGCCGTCGAGTCGGGCGCCCGCGGCATGGACGCCGCGCTGCTCGCGACGGCCGCCGCGCTGGCCGGCCTCCGTCTCGGCCTGCTCGACGACGACGGCCGGCCGGTCGCCGGCATGGCAGCGGGCACCGTCCGCGACAGGGCCGGTCGGCGGTTCCCCGCCCACCTCGACACGATGCTGAGCGAGGCCCGCGCGTGGCGGTGGGACCACCGGCCCCGGCAGCGGCAGCCGACGTACACCTTCGACCGGCGGCGCCCCTGGGAGGACGCCGCCGACCGCGCCCACGACCGCCCGGACGACCACCTCGTCCCCCAGCCCGGCGACGCCCCGGAGGAACGCGCCGCAGCCCGGCGGGCCGCCGCCGCGCGACGGCGGCAGGAGGAGCGGCAGCGGCGCTTCCAGGCGGGCGCCTTCCGGCACCTCGACGACGGCTGGACGTGCACGTGCCCGCCGGGGTGCGACGACCTCGACGACCGGAGCGGCCGACCGGTGCACGCGGGGGACTGCCCGTGCCGCTGCGACGTCGGCTGACGGTGCGCCTGAGGCGGGGTTACCCGGCGGTTCCCGGCTACGTCGGCGCGCGGAGGCACGCACGCAGCGTTGAGCCACGCCGCCACCGACGGAAGTACACGGTCGACAGCACTGCGTCACGGGATGCGTGAGCAGCCTCCCGGCGCCCGGCGCAAGCCCGGTGGTCGGCCCGCGAGTCGCGCGCGACGGGGCCCGGCGAGGCACCCCCCGCGCCCCCCGGCGGGCGGCGTGTCGGCCGCGTTGTGACCGTTCCGTGACCCACCTAGCGTTCCCCGCGGTCCGACCGGGCCCCCGCCGTCACCATCCCCGGTGACACCCGGACGGACACCGCCGAACCGGGCGCCGGCACCTGCCGTCGTCCGGACCGGGGACCCACCGCAGTTCTGGGGTGAAGCGCCACCGGCCTGTCCGGGGCGCCGGGCGCGTTCCCCGCCCGAACCCGTCAGCTCACCCGGTAGGCGGTCACGGAGAACAGGAGACACCGTCGTCCATGACGACTACTCGCACGTCCACGACCCGTCGTTCCGCCCGCGGGGCCGTCCTCGCCCTGCTCACCGGTGCCGGCATCGCCCTCACCCCGTTCGCCGCCACCGCCTCCACCGGTGACGGCGGGGGCGGCACGGGCACCGTCGTCACCAGCACCGCCGTCGCCCCGAACCACGCCGCGCAGGTCGCCGTCGACACGGCCCTGGCCCAGCAGGGCAAGCCCTACGTCTGGGGCGGCACCGGCCCGGGCGGCTACGACTGCTCCGGCCTGACCTGGTCGGCCTACCAGGCGGCGGGCGTGGAGATCCCGCGGACCTCGGGCGCCCAGTCGACCGCGGGGGTCCACGTCGACCGCGCGAACCTGCAGCCCGGCGACCTGATCTTCTTCTACGACCCGGTCGGCCACGTCGGCATGTACATCGGCGACGGCCTGATGGTCCACTCGTCGACCTACGGCAACCCGGTCGCGGTCGTGCCGGTGGACTCCATGTGGGGCTACAACACCGCGCGTCGCGTCGTCTGACTGTGAGGCTGGCCGGGTCGGTCCTTCAGTGATGGGCTGACGGCCGGCAGCGGTGAGCGTGACCCGTCGTCTGACTGGCTTCGTGCCTTTG
>NZ_SSXB01000156.1:0-1757 GCF_021698995.1 Blastococcus sp. KM273129
GAAGTGCTGGAAGCACCCACCATCACGCAACCCGCACGTCGTGTCCCCCACCGGGTAACCCAGCGCACCCCGCTCCCACCCCGCCGCGGCCCACCGGTCCCGTACCGGGCCGGAGACGATGCGGGCACCGGTGGCCGGCGACCAGTAGATGGCGCCCGCGGCGTACTCCTGGAAGCAGCCTCCGGCGGGCAGCCCGCAGACGACGTTGCTGCGGATGGCGCCCAGCGGGCCGTCCGACCCGCGGGTCTGCGCGTAGCGGCCGGTCACCTCCGCGGCACCGGGGACCTGCGTGGAGCCGAACCAGTCGGTGTAGTAGATCCAGAAGTTCCGGTTGCCGTAGGCCGAGCACCCGTCCCCGGTGCCCTTGCCGGCGGCGAGCGCGGCGGCGTTGGGCTGGTAGGGCGTGTAGTTGTACAGCCCGGCCGTCGCCGTGTTCTCGATGAAGACCTGCGTGGAGCCGCAGCCGGCGTCCGGGTGGAAGCGCACGGTGTTGGTCCGGCCGGCTACGTGGTTGAAGCTGTCCGGGTTGTTGGCGTAGTACCGGTAGCGGGCGGCCGCGCTGTACACCTGGTTGAACAGGTGGGCGTAGGCCGGGTTGCAGGGCGCGGTGTCGGGGCAGGCGTACCCCATCGCGCGCTCGTACCGCCGCGCGGTGAGGTTGTCGCCGCTCAGCGTGACGAGCCCCTGCTCCTTCTGCAGGATCACCAGGAGCACCCGCTGGCTGATGCCGCAGGCGGCACCGACCTTGGCGATGATCGTGGCGGCCGTCTCCGCCGGGGCGCCGACGTAGGTCCCCGGGCAGTTGGCGTCCGCGGGACGGGTGTAGGTGTCCTGCCGGGCGTCCTGCAGGCACGGCGTGCCGTCGGACGCGGCCACGCAGCGCGGGTTCCTGCTCTCGAGGAAGAACTGCACGTCCGCGGCCGACATGGCGCGGCCGTCGTAGAAGAGCTGGTCGCTGATGATGTTGCCCGGCCGGAACTGGCCGGTGTCCGCGGCCTCCTGCAGGGCGGGGGTGGCCGGCTGGTCCGGCGACGGCGCGACGAGGATGCCGGCCCCGCACAGCAGGCCGAGGAGCAGCAGCCCGACCCGGCGCACGGCGGTCACGCCGGGACCTCGACATCCACGGCCTCGGAGACGACGTCCGCCGTCGCCGAGGAGTAGGCCAGCCGCAGGCTCCACGTCCCCGCGGCCAGCCGCTCCTCCGGTACCGAGAACCCGCCGCACACCGTGGTGGTGGCGTCCGCCATCCCGGGCACGGTGACCGCGACCTCGTCCCCGTCGCGGGTGAGGCGCAGGGTGCAGGTGCCGCCGTCCTCGATGACCGGGGTGACGTAGCCCGCCGCCTCGACCGATGCGGTGGCCTCCTCCCACATCGCGAAGGACAGGACGGCCTCCGGGGCCTCCGGGCGGGGCGCGTCGGTGACCGCCACCCGGTCGTCGGGCAGGAAGGTGGCGGGCGGCACCGCTGCGGCCTCGTCGGCGGGCGCCTCTGCGGTGCAGGCCCCGACCCCGAGCGCCAGGACGGCGCCCAGCGCCGCGGTGCCGAGAACCCGCCGCGAGGACGCGGCGCCGTGCGGCGGACGGTCCGAGCCGATCACCGGTAGGTCACCGAGGTCCGGCCGTCGACCGAGGTGACGGTGCCGCCCTGGAAGGTCTGCCGGGTGCCGCCGGTCACCGGTTGGGGATCGCTGGTGGGGTAGCCCAGCCGGCCGTTCTCCCAGCCCTGCCCGGCCCAGGCGTCGCGGATCGCTCCCCGC
>NZ_SSXB01000158.1:0-1628 GCF_021698995.1 Blastococcus sp. KM273129
GGGTGGGGCTGGGCGCCGCGGAGCCCGTGCGGCACACCGGTGGCCGGGTGCGCTGAGCTCCCCAGGACGTCATCGCGGGGCCAGCTACCCGGGGCGGTGATCGACAACCGCCGGTCTCGGAAGGTTCGCCTTCCCTACCCCCGGTCGTTCACCGGCCCAGCGTGCCCGCCCACGGCTCGGAGGCGGCCAGGGCGAAGCCGGGCACCTCGTCGGCGGCCATGTCGACGGCCGCGTAGCCCCCGCTGCCCGCGCCGACGCAGGCGGTGACGGTGGCCAGACCCGCCCGCCGCTGGAAGAACGACTGCCGGACCTGCCAGCCCACGACGGCCCGCCGCTCCAGCACGGCCTGCTCCCGCACCAGCCAGCCGCTGCGGACGGCGAAGGTGCGCGGCCCGGCGGCGTGCCCGAGCGACCGGTAGCGGGCGAGCCCCACCGGGACGCCCAGCACCGTCAGCCCGGCGCCGGCGGCCAGCAGCCACCAGGCGCCGTCGCCGGCCAGGAGCGCGCCGCCGCCCGCGGTGACCAGCAGGCCCGAGGCGACGGCGCGCAGCACCCGGCGGCGGCGGGCCGCGGGCGGGTGCGCGACGAGCGGGCCGGGGTCGTCGGCGACCCGCCGGGCCAGCGCCCACGCCTCCGTGCGCGGCCCCAGGGGGAACAGCTGCCCGCGCCCGGCGGCGTCGCCGAGGCCGGTGACCAGGGCGCTGACCCGGGCCGCCCGGACCAGCCGCATGCCGAGCCCGTCGGTGACCGTCACGCCGCGGATGCGGTCGATCTCCAGCTCGGTGTGCCGGCGGGTGAGCAGACCGCGGGAGGCGATCAGCGAGCCGCCGCGGCGGACCACCCGGAAGCGCCAGTTGACCAGGGCCGCGCCGACGACGGAGCCGGCCAGCAGCACCAGCAGCGCGATGACCAGCCCGGCCGCGAGCAGCCGCACGTCGGAGAGGTCGGGCTCCCGGAACTCGGGGGTCCACTGCTCGGGCAGCTCCTCGGCCAGCCGGAAGAGCGCGCCGACGGCGGCGAGCGGGACGGCGAGGTAGGTGCCGACCAGCGGGGCGTAGCGCAGCCAGCGGTGGTCGAAGCGGGCGTACTCCTCCTCGACCGGCTCGGCCGCGGGGGCGCCGTCCGGGCCGGTCGCGGGGGTCGCGGCGGCGCGGTGGGTGAGGACGGCGACGCGCAGCCGGTCGCCCTCCGCGCGCGGGATGCCGTCGACGAGCAGCTCCTCGTCGCCGTCGGTGACCGCCCCCGCGGCGGCGTCGATGCGGACGCGCACCAGGCCGAACAGCCGGTGCAGGGGCGGCGCCTCGACGTCGACACCCCGGATGCGGTCGTTCGGCACGGTGCGCACCGACCGGGCCAGCAGCCCGCGGGTGATGACGACCGCGGCCGGCCCGTCGGCGTAGCTGAACCGCCACCAGTTCAGCGTCGCGGTGAGCAACGAGAGCACCGTGACGCCGACGACGAGGACCGCGATCGTGCGGATCCCGCCGTCGAAGCCGGTGGCCGCGATCAGCGGGATGACGGCGGGGACGAACGAGCGGGCCTGCCGGAACGTCGCGGTGTGGACGGCGATGACGCGGGGCGACAGCCGCCGCGGCGCGCTGGCGGTCGGCGTCATCGCCGTCCACACC
>NZ_SSXB01000159.1:0-1614 GCF_021698995.1 Blastococcus sp. KM273129
AGCCTGAATCCACCGGTCCTGAGCGGGTGATCGGTGTGGCAACGAGAAGAGGGTGCTTCTGAGCTGGACGATCACGGTTACCAGGCCAAGATCGTCACAGGAATCAGGAGCACCCTCTTGGTGCGAGCATCGCATGACCTCAGCCGTGTTGTGGTCAGCGCGGACGACGCGTCGTTGGTGGCCGACGCCGGACTGTTGCTGCCGGCGCTGCTCGGGCAGCGGCTGGGCCTGCCGGACCTGCTTGATCAGCGGGTGACCGGCGGTCCGCATCCGGCGGAGAAGTGTCTGACGGTGCTCCATTCGGCGATGGCCGGTGGCGACTGCATTGACGACGTCGACGCGCTACGGGCCGGCGCCACGCAGGCCGTGCTCGGGCACCGGGTGGCCGCGCCCTCGACGGTGGGCACGTTTCTGCGCTCGCTGGGCTGGGGGCACGCCCGCCAACTCGACGCGGTCAGCCGCGAGCTACTCGCCCGCGCCGCCGATATCGGGGCGATCGAGGCCAGCTCGACCGACCCGTTCGTGCTCGATATCGACGCGACCCTGGTGGAGACCTACGGGCTGGCCAAGCGCGGTGGCGCGCAGGTGATGCGCACCGGCCGGCGCGGCTACCACCCGATCCTGGCCGTCGCCGCCGGCACCGGGGACGTGTTGCACGCCAGGTTGCGCCGGGGTCGCAGCAACGACGCCTCCGGCGCGCCGGCGTTCGTCACCGAGACCATCTCCCGGGTGCGCGCGGCGGGGGTGGCCGGATCGATGGTGCTGCGCGCCGACACCGGCTTCTACCTCGCCGACGTGCTCGGCGCCTGCACCCGGGCGAAGGTCGGGTTCTCGATCGGCGCCCGGATGATCGGTCGGATGCGTGCGCTGATCGCCGATCTGGACGAGTCGGCGTGGACACCGGTGCCCTACTTCGAGCCCGGCGCCGCGGTCGCCGAGATCGGCTGGCTGGCCTTCGACGCCCAGCAGCGCAAGGGCAAGGGCTGGCGGGGCAACGGCACCTGGGTACGGCTCATCGTGCGCCGCACACCCACCCCACCCGGCCTCCGCAACCCCGACCAGCAGGCGCTGTTCCCGACGTTCGAGTACCACCCGTTCATCACCGACCAGCCCGGCGATCCCGTCGCACTGGACCGGTTCCACCGCGCTCACGCCGAGGTCGAACTCGCCATCCGAGACCTGAAGTACGGGCTGGCGCTGAACCACCTGCCGACCAAGAGCTTCGCCGGTAACCACGCCTGGCTGGTGCTGCAGACCATCGCGCACAACCTCGGCCGCTGGACCGCCCGCCTCGGCGAGCTCGCGGCCACCCCACGGCAAACGATCAAGACTTTGCGCCGTCGAGTCCTCGCCGTTCCCGCTCGGCTGGCCCGGCACGCCCGACGCCTCGTCCTGCGCCTGCCGCAGCTGTGGCCCTGGGCCGATCAGCTGACCGCGGCCCTCACCCGGCTACGCGCCCTACCCGGACCCGCCGGCTGACCCGCGCAATCTCCCCGGCCACCCACGATCGGAGACTCGGAAACCCAGGTCCCGGCCCACGCACGCCCACCCACCGAAACCAAGATCAAGAAACCGTCCCCTGCACTACCGACTCCGAATCGGTGGATTCAGGCT
>NZ_SSXB01000160.1:0-1363 GCF_021698995.1 Blastococcus sp. KM273129
TGAAGCGCCCCAGGTTTCGTGCCGCTCTCATACGGGCTGCTCCTGCGGGATGAGGGCAGCGTAGTGGGCCTCCTCGGCCTCGTTCGGGGTGATCATTCCGAGGGTGCCGTGCAGACGTCGGTTGTTCCACCAGTCGACCCAGCCGGCAGTGGCGTACTCCACGTCGGAGACGGCCTTGTAGGGCCCGGCGTGGAAGACGGTGGTGCGGACGCACTCGGTCTTGAACAGGCCGATCACGCTCTCCATCAGCGCGTTGTCGTAGGCATCGCCGACCGAGCCGATCGAGGGCGCGATGCCTTCCAGGGCCAGGTGCTCGGTGAACCGCAGCGCGGTGTACTGACTGCCGGCGTCGCTGTGACTGATCAACTGGCCCGGCTCGACGGCCCGGTCCTCGCGGGAGCGCTGCCAGATCGCCATCCGCAGCGGCGTCATCACCAGGTCGGTCGTCTTCGTCGTGGCCGCGTGCCAGGCCACGATCTTCTGCGCGAAGACGTCGGCGATGAACGCAACGTAGGCGAACCCGGCCCAGGTACGCACATAGGTGAAGTCCGACACCCAGACCCGGTTGGGCGCCGGCGCGGTGAAGTTCCGATCCAGCAGGTCACCGGCCCGGGTCCCGTCCTTGCCCGGCACCGTCGTGCGCAGCGTCTTGCCCCGGCGCACCCCGGCCAGCCCGAGGGTGCGCATCGCCCGGTCCACCGCGCCGGCGCTGGCTTGCGGCAGGGCAGTGCGGCGCAGGTGGGCGGTCATCTTCCGCCGCCCGTACAGCCCCTCGGGGGCCAGCCGGCGCACGCCGTCCGGACTGGTGGCCCAGGCGGCATCGCGCACCGCGTCCTGCACCTGGGCGTCGGTGACGATGCGGTCGGCGACCGGCCGGGATGGCCGTCTCCACTCTCGGTAGGTCCGCGCGGCGACCTGACAGCCCTGCTCACGCAGGACTCGGCAGATCGACTCGACCGCACGGCCTTGAGCCACTTGATCGGCGATGAACGCCATAATCAGCGGTTGCGGGGGTCGAGCTCCCCGGCGAAGAAAACCGTCGCCGCCTTGAGGATCTCGTTGTCCTCGCGCAGCCGCCGGTTCTCGGCCTTGAGTCGCTTGATCTCCGCTGACTCCTCCGACGTGGTCCCCGGCCGGGCCCCGTCGTCGATCTCGGCCTGGGCCACCCAGCGGCGCACCGACTCCCGGGCCACCCCCAGCTGGCGGGCCACCGCCACCGCCGCGGCCGTGGTCGAGGAGTACTCGCCCCGGTGCTCACGCACCAGCCGCACCGCACGCTCCCTCAGCGCCGGATCGATCTTCTTCGGCATGACGCCATCCTCCGTGACTCACAAGGAGGCGGCACAGAACCTGGGGCGCTTCA